>CAZTBS010000050.1:0-7050 GCA_964612125.1 uncultured Leucobacter sp.
GACGACGTTCCCGTGGTTCGCGTGTCGGGCTACCAGGCACTGCAGGGCGACGAGAAGTGGGCAAACGCCGTTCTCGAGCTCATGGAGGCTGTCGACGAGAGCGTTCCCGACCCGGTTCGTGACCGTGACAAGCCATTCCTCATGCCTGTTGAGGACGTCTTCACCATCACCGGTCGTGGCACCGTGGTGACCGGTCGCGCCGAGCGTGGCACCCTGAAGATCAACTCTGAGGTTGAGATTGTGGGCCTGCGCCCGACCCAGAAGACCACCGTGACTGGTATCGAGATGTTCCACAAGCAGCTCGACGAGGCGTGGGCTGGCGAGAACTGTGGTCTGCTGCTCCGCGGCACCAAGCGCGAAGACGTCGAGCGCGGCCAGGTTGTGGTCGAGCCCGGTTCGATCACCCCGCACACCCAGTTCGAGGGCACCGCCTACATCCTGAAGAAGGAAGAGGGCGGCCGCCACAACCCGTTCGAGACGAACTACCGTCCGCAGTTCTACTTCCGTACGACTGACGTGACCGGTGTGATCACTCTCCCCGAGGACAAGCCGATGGTTATGCCCGGCGACACCACCGACATGGTCGTTGAGCTGATCCAGCCCATCGCTATGGAAGAGGGCCTCGGCTTTGCGATCCGTGAGGGCGGCCGCACCGTCGGCGCCGGCACGGTGACCAAGGTCATCGAGTAAACACTCGTTTCATCCTGAACAGGCCCCCGGGGAAACCCGGGGGCCTGTTTTCTGTGTATGCAGTAATGTGTGTGGGGGATACCAGATACCGGCGCAGTGTCCGCGAAACCTTCCCAGACCTCGGGGTTCCGTGCAAGGTCAACCCCAACACGGTGCTGCTGCCGCGTCGCTGCGCTTCCCGCGGGTATTCTTGCCAGTGACGCTCCGACTGGTTCGTCGCTTCTGATCTTCTGGAGTTCCGTTGCCCCACAGCACCAGCGCTCGTTTCTCGCACTTCGTGCGACACTACGGGTGGATCTTCGTCTGCGATGCTGCAGCCTGGGCGATCGGGATTCTCGCTGCGCTGATCCTGCGCTTTGACTTTAACTTCGCGAGAATCCACTGGGGATGGACCTTTGCCCTGATTGGCGTGACTATCGTCATGCAATTGGCTTGGGGTTGGCTGTCCTGGCTCTATCGCAGCCGCTTCGAAATTGGCAGTTTCGACGAGGTTCGGGCCATCGTGTTTGATGTGGTCGGCGTGATGGCGATCGCGTGGGTGTTCGCTTACCTCGTCGGTTACGGCAACGGTATCCCCCGCAGCACGATGATCATCGCGGCGCCGATCGCGTTCTCCGTTATGGGAGTCGCACGCTACCTGATGCGGCTCGCCGCAGAGCAACGCATGAAGCCCGGAGCGGGTGCGGAGCCGGTGCTCATCTACGGCGCAGGGTATCTGGGTCATCAGACCGCAAAACGGCTACTCACCGACCCGACGGCCCCTTCTCGGCCCGTCGGTTTTCTCGACGATGATCCACTGAAGCGTAATCTTGAGGTGCGGGGTGTGCGCGTGTTGGGCGGACTCAGCGATCTCCGTGCCGCAGTGAGAGAGACCGCTGCAACTGCACTGATTGTGTGTATCGGCGATGCCGATACGGCCCTGATGCGTCGCGTGGATCAGGCGGCTGACGCAGTGGGACTCAAAGTGATGGTGCTGCCTCCGCTTGAGCAGCTGCTCGATAACCAGTCCTCCATCGCGGAGGTGCGCGAACTCTCCATTGAGGATCTCATCGGCCGTCATCCCGTGCGCCTAGAAACCGAGTCGATCGCGCAGTATCTGCAGGACCGTACGGTGTTGGTGACCGGCGCTGGTGGTTCGATCGGTTCTGAGTTGTGCAGACAGCTCGCACGGTTTGCGCCGCGCGAACTGATCCTGCTAGATCGCGACGAGACGTCTCTGCAAGCGACGCAGCTCATGATCAGCGGACACGGCCTGCTCGACACGCGTGATGTGGTGCTCGCAGATATCCGAGACGCAGAGAACCTCCGCCAGATCTTCGCCGAGCGAAGGCCCGAGGTGGTGTTTCATGCGGCCGCACTGAAGCACCTGCCGATGCTCGAGCAATACCCGGACGAAGCGTGGAAGACCAACGTGCTGGGCACTTTGAACGTGCTGCGTGCAGCGGAGTCGGTCGGGGTCTCCACCTTCGTGAATATCTCTACCGACAAAGCAGCGAATCCGACGAGCGTGCTTGGGCACTCGAAACGCGTCGCGGAGAAGCTGACCGCCTGGATGGCCCAGCAAACGGGTCAACGCTACCTGTCAGTCAGATTCGGCAATGTCATCGGCAGTCGAGGCTCGATGCTGCCGACCTTTCGGGCACTCATTGACGCCGGTGGCCCGCTTACTGTGACACATCCCGATGTGACGCGCTTCTTCATGACCATCCCTGAGGCATGTCAGCTGGTGATCCAGGCAGGTGGACTCGGCAGGCCCGGTGAGGTCTTGATTCTCGACATGGGTGAACCGGTGCGCATCCTCGACGTGGCAAAACGCATGATCGCGCAGTCGGGCAAGCACATTGAGATCGTGTTCACCGGCCTGCGGCACGGAGAGAAGCTGCACGAAGAGTTGACTGGGGCGGGTGAAGGCAATGAGCGGCCGTTCCACCCGAAAATCTCCCACGCGGTCGTCGGGGCGATGGATCCCGAGGTGCTTGACCATGACGGGTGGGTCGCACGCATGGACCTGACTGCTGAAGCCGAGGAGAGAGTGCAGTGATCGGGGTGCTCGCGGGCCTAGCGACGCTGGCCCTCAGCTTGCTGCTGCCGTTCGCAGTGCGCCCGTTACTGATCCGGCTCCGCGTCATCGATGTGCCCTCTGCGCGCTCATCGCACGAGCGGCCGGTGCTGCGTGGCTTGGGACTGGCGGTGCTGCTCGCGATGCTTGCTGGCGGAGTCCTCGCGGTGCTGTGGCTGTGGGGGAGCGATACACCACGGTGGTCGCTGCTCGCTGTGGTCGTCGTGACGTCTCTCGCAGCCGGCGTGCTCGGCTTGAGCGAAGACCTCCAGGGTCTGAGTGTGCGCGCGCGCAGCGTGTTGCTGCTGCTCATCGCTGCACTGACGATGGGCACACTGGTATGGATGGGAAGTAGCTTCGCGGACTACTGGATCGCTGGCACTGACCTCTGGCTGCGCGTGTTGCTGGTGCTCTACGGTGTGCTGTTTATCTCGAGCTACATCAATGTTGCCAATTTCATGGATGGGCTGAACGGCATCAGCGGATTCCATGGCGGGATTGCCGGTTTGACCTTCGCTGCCGCGGGGCTGTTTTCTGATCAGCAGTGGCTGATCGCTGCGGGACTGATTCTCGCAGCTGGGTTCCTCGGCTTTTTGCCGTGGAATCTGACGAAGCCGGGTGCGTTCCTTGGCGATGTCGGCAGCTACCTGTTAGGTGGGGCAGTCGCTGTGACGAGTTTCGCGGCCCTGATGTCGGGAGTGCCGATTCTTGCGACCATCGGGCCGATGATCATCTACTTCGGTGATGTCGGGGTGACGCTTGTGAAGCGCGTACGCGCCGGGCATCCTTGGGATGAGCCACACAAGGAGCACGTGTACCAGCGCATTCAGCAGTTGGGTTATTCGCATGTGGCGGCATCCGCAATGACCACTGCATTCACCGCGCTTGCTGCGTTGCTGGGTTTGCTCTCTTTTGCGGTGTCGCCAGGCTGGTGGATCGCGTTACTCATTGCCGGGCTGCTCGTACTTGCCGCATATTTGCGTCTCCCGCGAGTCTTGCCGACGCGCGCAGCAGCGTTGTAGGGCCCGGGCAGCGATGCCGGAGGCATCGCGACACGCCTGCAGTCTGCTCTCAGGACGAAGCCCATTTCTGGGCTTCGTGAGCAGGCTGGCGCGCCCGTCTCGGGTGCGCGTGGGGCCCGGGCAGCGATGCCGGAGGCATCGCGACACGCCCGGGTTGCACGAAAGCCGAATTCGTGCCAGAATGTTCAGGTTCAGTACTTTCCGCATGCGCGGGAATCACTGCCCTGCCGTGCATAGTCGTCGGACGCTCTGCGATCCACATCAGATTAGGCCGCGGGTAGCGAACGCCACGTCCACCAGGCCAAACTGCCGGGTTTTTCCCTGTGTTTGCGCTGCGTGAACGTTTGACAGGTGAACAGCGAATGCGCATTCCCCGTGGATGCCAGGGCGCTGATACGCAAGACGTCCAATGCTGGGCGCGTTCGAGAGAGCGCACACGGTACGACGCACACAGAAAGAGAGAGTCACATGGCGGGACAAAAGATCCGCATTCGACTGAAGTCGTATGACCACGAAGTCATCGACAACTCGGCACGCAAAATCGTCGACACGGTCACCCGCGCGGGTGCCACCGTTATCGGCCCAGTGCCCCTCCCCACGGAGAAGAATGTGATCGCTGTGATCCGTTCGCCCCACAAGTACAAGGACAGCCGGGAGCACTTCGAGAAGCGCACCCACAAGCGTCTGATCGACATTGTGGATCCGACCCCTAAGGCCGTCGACTCGCTGATGCGCCTCGACCTGCCTGCCGATGTCAACATCGAGATCAAGCTGTAAGGGGGCCGGAGATGTCACACGCAGAACGTAACGTCAAGGGCCTGCTGGGCACCAAGCTCGGCATGACCCAGGTGTGGGATGAGAACGGCAAGATCGTTCCCGTTACCGTCATCGAGGTAACCCCCAACGTGGTCACCCAGATCCGCACCCCTGAGGTCGACGGCTACAGCGCCGTGCAGATCGCAGCCGGTCAGATCGACCCTCGCAAGGTGAACCAGCCCACGGCTGGCCACTTCGAAAAGGCTGGCGTCACCCCGCGCCGCCACCTCACCGAGGTGCGTACCGCAGATGCTGCTGAGTATGCACTCGGCCAGGAACTGACGGTCGACGCCACCTTCGAAGCCGGTCAGAAGATCGACGTCGTTGGTACTTCGAAGGGTAAGGGTTTCGCTGGCACCATGAAGCGTCACAACTTCAAGGGTGTCTCGGCTTCGCACGGTGCGCACCGTAACCACCGCAAGCCGGGCTCCATCGGTGGCGCTGCTACGCCGGGCCGTGTGTTCAAGGGTCAGCGCATGGCTGGCCGCATGGGCAACGACCGCGTGACCGTGCAGAACCTCACCGTGCAGGCAGTCGACGCCGAGAAGGGTCTGCTGCTCGTCAAGGGCGCCGTCCCCGGTGGCCGTGGCCGCCTCGTATTCGTCCGCAACGCTGTGAAGGGGGCGTAGTACATGGCTACCGCAACCAAGCTCGAGGTCATCGACGTCAAGGGCAAGAAGGCTGGGTCGGTTGACCTTCCTGAGACCCTGTTCGCCGCAGAGACCAACGTCCCGCTGATCCACCAGGTGGTCACCGCGCAGCTCGCAGCCGCGCGTCAGGGAACCCACAAGACCAAGAACCGCGGCGAGGTCAGCGGTTCGGGCGTCAAGCCGTTCAAGCAGAAGGGCACCGGCCGTTCCCGACAGGGCTCCGTGCGTGCTCCTGAGCACCGTGGCGGCGGCGTCGTGCACGGGCCTGTGCCCCGCGACTACGCACAGCGCACCCCCAAGAAGATGATCGCTGCAGCCCTGCGTGGCCTGCTGTCGGATCGTGTTCGCGGTGGTCGCCTGCACGTCATTGACACCTTCGGTGTGGACGGCAAGCCCAGCACCAAGTCGGCTCGCGAGGTACTCGCCGCGGTTGCCCCGGGCAAGCGCGTGCTGGTTGTGCTCGATCGTTCCGACGAGCTCAGCGCACTGAGCCTGCGCAACCTGCCCCAGGTGCATATCCTGACGTGGGATCAGCTCAACGCCTATGACGTGGTTGTCAGTGATGACCTCGTCTTCACCAAGGCCGCTTTCGACGCCTTCGTGGCGGATCGCGCTGAGAAGGAGGTCTCCAAGTGAGCCTGAACAAGTCGCAGTACGACGTCATCATTCGTCCGATCGTCTCTGAGAAGAGCTACAACATGATCGATACGAATGGTCAGTACACCTTCGAGGTCCAGCCAACGGCGAACAAGACTGAGATCAAGCTCGCAATCGAGCAGGTGTTCGGTGTGAAGGTCGACAAGATCAACACTCTCAACCGCAAGGGTAAGACTCGCCGGACCAAGTTCGGCATGGGAAAGCGCAAGGACACCAAGCGCGCCATCGTCACCCTGAAGTCGGGCACCATCGACATCTTCACGGCTGCGCTGTAGCTCGGAAGCGAAGAGGAATAATCATGGCAATTCGTAAGTACAAGCCGACGACCCCGGGTCGTCGTGGCTCGAGCGTTGCTGATTTCGCTGAGATCACGCGCTCGACCCCTGAGAAGTCCCTGCTGCGTCCGCTGCCGAAGACCGGTGGCCGCAACAACCAGGGGCGCATCACGACCCGTCACATCGGTGGTGGGCACAAGCGCCAGTACCGCGTGATCGACTTCCGTCGTCACGACAAGGACGGCGTCAACGCCAAGGTCGCGCACATCGAGTACGACCCGAACCGCACGGCTCGGCTCGCACTCCTCCACTACGTCGACGGCACGAAGCGCTACATCCTCGCGCCGAACAAGCTCTCCCAGGGCGACATCATCGAGTCGGGCCCCTCGGCGGACATCAAGCCGGGCAACAACCTGCCGATGAAGAACATCCCCGTCGGCACGGTGATCCACGCGATCGAGCTCAAGCCGGGCGGCGGCGCGAAGCTCGCCCGCTCTGCCGGCACGAGCGTTCGTCTCGTCGCGAAGGACGGCCCGTACGCGCAGCTGCGTCTGCCGAGCGGCGAGATCCGCAACGTCGACCTGCGCTGCCGCGCGACGATCGGCGAGGTCGGCAATGCCGAGCAGTCGAACATCAACTGGGGCAAGGCTGGCCGCATGCGTTGGAAGGGCGTTCGCCCGACCGTCCGTGGCGTCGCCATGAACCCGGTGGACCACCCGCACGGTGGTGGCGAGGGCAAGACGTCCGGTGGACGTCACCCCGTCTCCCCGTGGGGCAAGCAGGAGGGCCGCACTCGAAAGCGCGGCCTCGAGTCCGACAAGCTCATCGTCCGTCGACGCAATGTCGGCAAGAAGCGCAAGTAGGAGTAGCCCAGAATGCCT
>CAZTBS010000050.1:7060-8139 GCA_964612125.1 uncultured Leucobacter sp.
CGTCGACGAGCACCTCCTGCACAAGGTGGTCAAGGCGAACGAGTCCGGCTCGAAGAACGTCATCAAGACCTGGTCGCGCCGCTCCATGATCATCCCGGCCATGCTCGGGCACACGATCGCGGTGCACGACGGTCGCAAGCACATCCCGGTCTTCGTCACGGAGACGATGGTCGGACACAAGCTCGGCGAGTTCTCGCCGACCCGCACCTTCCGTGGTCACGAGAAGGACGACAGGAAGGGACGGCGCCGCTGATGGTCGAATCGATTGCCAAGCTCCGCCACATCCGCATCACGCCGATGAAGGCCCGTCGCGTCGTCGACCTCATTCGCGGCCGCCAGGCCGTCGAGGCGCTCGCGATTCTCAAGTTCTCGCCGCAGGCGGCGAGCGAGCCGATCTACAAGCTCGTCGAATCGGCGATCGCGAATGCCCGCGTCAAGGCGGACAGCGCGAACGAGTTCCTCGATGAGCAGGACCTCGTGATCGCTCGCGCCTATGTCGACGAGGGCACCACGCTCAAGCGGTTCCGGCCGCGGGCACAGGGGCGCGCATTCCGCATCCGGAAGCGCACCAGCCACATCACCGTCGAGCTCGCGACCCCCGAGCGCGCCGAGACCAAGAAGGCAGGCAAGTAATGGGACAGAAAGTCTCCCCGTACGGGTTCCGCCTCGGCACGACGACTGACCACATCTCGCGCTGGTTCTCCGACTCCACGAAGCCGGGCCAGCGGTACAAGGACTACGTCGCCGAGGACATCAAGATCCGCAAGATGCTCCAGACGAAGCTCGACCGCGCCGGTATCGCGCGGATCGAGATCGAGCGCACGAAGGATCGCGTCCGCGTCGACATCCACACCGCACGCCCCGGCATCGTCATCGGCCGACGCGGCGCCGAGGCGGAGAACATCCGCACGTCGCTCGAGCAGCTCACCGGCAAGCAGATCCAGCTGAACATCCTCGAGGTGAAGAACCCCGAGGCTGAGGCGCAGCTCGTCGCCCAGGGCGTCGCGGAGCAGCTCTCCGCTCGCGTGGCGTTCCGTCGCGCGATGCGCAAGGGGCTCCAGAGCACGCAGCGCGCCGGC
>CAZTBS010000051.1:0-8076 GCA_964612125.1 uncultured Leucobacter sp.
GTTAAGCACGCCGCCAGCGTTCGTCCTGAGCCAGGATCAAACTCTCCGTAAAAAAAGATGCTCACCAAGCAGCGGAATAAGCCACCCGGCAGCGAGTTTGACCTGACAAACAAAAACAAACCAACAGACAACCACAGTTGTACTGACGATCCGAATTATTCATCCAAAAGGAATCTCACCACCATGACCAAAATCACAGTGACGGGATAATAAATTTGGCATTTGACAATCAAGTGCACACTATTGAGTTCTCAAGGACCAGACACCCACCGTACCAACCCGAAGGCCTTCCGAAAGGCAACCTGTCTAACTTATCACACCCAGTTGCACCTCGCAAATCGACACAATTTCGTGTTGAATCGCATGGCTGACTGGCTCGTTCCGAAGAACGAGTTCCACGAACCGTGGCGGTAAGTCTTTCGCGCATTCGAACTGGCGGGCCGCTTTCGCTTCCCGCTCCGTCGCGCTGACAAGGGATTACATTACGCGGATCCACCACTCACTCGCAAACCGGTAGCGCATCCCGGGCGTGTCTCCGCGTGATTCCGCCATTCCCGAGAATCGGGGTGGTGGTGAGCGAAAAACGTACTCCGGTTCAGCCGCGCAAAATTCCGGCAAGAGTTTTTTTGCCACGCCGCAGGACAGCGAATCGGTCGTGCAGCAGGTCACTCTGCTCGAGCATTCTGTCCTCGGATGACACGCTCACGTTGTTGACATACACACCGCCTTGCGCAATCGCCCGACGCGCTTCACTCTGACTCGCCACAAGGCCGGTGTCGACGAGCAACTGCATGAGGGGTGTACCAGTGGATCCACTGGCATGTGGAAGCTCGGTGAGCGCAGCTTCGAGGGTGGCAGCATCAAGCGCTGAGAGCTCACCGCGCCCAAAGAGCGCTTCGGAGGCGTCAATCGCAGCCTGCGTCGCGGCTGCACCGTGGACCAGAGTCGTTACTTCCTCGGCGAGTCGCTTCTGCGCGGCACGGCGGAAGGGCTCCTCTGCGACCTGGCGTGAATAGTCTTCAATCTCTGCTCGCGTCAAGAAGGTGAAGACTTTCAGCCGATCGATGACGTCTGCGTCTGCCTGGTTCAACCAGAACTGGTAAAAGCGGTACGGCGAGCACATCTCGGGATCGAGCCAAATGGCATTGCCCTCGCTCTTCCCGAATTTGGTGCCGTCGGAATTGGTGATCAGCGGCGTGCCAATCGCGTGTGCCGAGAAGCCTTCTACCTTGCGGATCAGATCGGTGCCGCTCGTGAGGTTGCCCCACTGATCACTGCCGCCAGTTTGCAGCACGCAACCGTACTGCCGGTAGAGCTCGAGGAAGTCAAAGCCCTGCAGCACCTGGTAGCTGAACTCGGTGTAGCTGATGCCGGCTTCGCTGTTCAATCGGGCAGCGACCGCATCCTTCTTCAGCATCGTGCCGACACGGAAGTGCTTTCCCACCTCACGCAGAAAATCGATCGCCGAGAGCGGGGCAGTCCAGTCGAGGTTATTCACCAAGCGAACCGCATTGTCGCCCTCACTCGACAGGAAGCGACTCACCTGCACCTGCAAGCGCGAGACCCACTCGGCAACGGTGTCACGGCTATTGAGGGTGCGTTCCGCGGTGGGTCGCGGGTCACCAATCAGGCCGGTAGATCCACCAACGAGCCCTAAGGGCTTGTGGCCACCGAGTTGTAGCCGACGCAACAGCAGCAGTTGCACCAGGTTGCCGAGGTGCAAGCTCGGTGCGGTGGGATCGAAGCCGCAGTAGTAGGTGATCGGCGGACCATCAAGCAGCTCAGCCAGCGAGTGCTCATCAGTAGACACGTGGATCAAACCGCGCCACTGCAGCTCCTCCCACAGGGTGGAAAAGCTGGAATCGTTGCGCTGGGAGGCGAGAATCTCGCTGCGTTCAGTCAGTTCGGGCACCCGGCAATTCTACCGTTGCGGGGAACCCTCCCCTGTCTGCGCGAACGGCTACGAAGCGCTGAGCTGCTCCTCGAGCTCAGCTAGCACGGACTGTGCGCGACGATCGCCACGCTTCTTAGCCAGAAAATCTTGCACGAGCTCGACCTCTGCCTGCAGACTCATCAAACGACTCTGGCTCCGAGTCAGCACCGAGCTGGTGAACTCATCGATCTCATCAGTAGTTTTTGCGGCGTATTGCTGGGCAGCGGCAATCAATGCTTCCGCACGTTGCCGCGACTCGCGCTCTTGGGTTGCCACGAAGTGCTGCGCGCGTTCGTGCAGCGTTTCGCTCTCCTGAGCAACCTCCTGCGCACGCTGGTTGATCTCAGCTGCCTTATGGTTGGCATCTTCAACGATCGTCTGCGCCACACGCACCGCATCTTCATGCCGACGCGTCAGTTCAATCTCACTCTCCTGCTGTCGCACAGAAATCTCGCGCTCGGCCTCAAGCACGCGCTGCTCGACTTCTTCCTTCAGCCGGTTCAGCTCAACGCGCTGGAGATCCAGTTCCTTCTGGGCGTCCAATCGCCACTGCGCGACTTCCGATTCCGCCTCAGCCCGCATCCGGGCGGCGTCACGCTTGGCAGAGGCGAGCACATCACTTGCCTCTGTCAGCCGACTGTTCGCCGAATTGACAAGCTCAGCAGCAGAGGACTCCGCGGACAGCCGCATTTCCTCGGCGCGGGCTTTCGCCGCCGCCAGTCGACGTTCCACGTCTTCTTCCGCTTCACGCCGGTGCGTCTGCGCGAATTGCCGCGCCTCGATAGTCAACGTCTCGGCCTCAGCGCGAGCTTCAAAGAGCATCTTCTCGGCTTGCGATTCAGCAAGGCGCAGAACTTCCTCGAACTTCGATCCCAGGCCAGCGAAATTCGGCTTAGCTTGCTGCAGCCGTTCGATGCGCGACTGCATGACCTCAAGTTCTGCGCGTACGACGCTCAGCTGCTCAGTCAGCTCAGCCTTTTCCGCAGTGAGGTTCTCAACTGTGGCGTCAAGGTTGCGCAAGATGCGGTCAACTTCACGCTTGCTATAGCCCCGCAACTCGCTCGGAATGCGATGCTCGTGTAGTTCCACAGATCCTCCTGATGACGTCTCGACCTCGGGACGAGACTCGGCGCGCTGCCCACCGCGCACCGTGCTGACCACAGCGTACCGCGTGAGAGCTTATTCTCCACACTCGCGGGACCAAAAGCGACCTCGGGACTTCGCTCGGGCCTGATTCACCACCCGCACACGTGAGGTGTCTGCAGGCACCTCGGAGGATTGAACTGGCTGAAAGGTCTCACGTCGGCGCCCCTCGCTCGAAGCTTCTTCGATGACCGCATTGCGGAACCGCAAGCCAGCCCGAGGAGGAGTGCGGTCAACCACGAGAGGTGGTGGCATCACACCGGCACGCTGAAGAGTGGATGGGTCTCCGGCACCCTCGTTCGTATCGTTTTCGGGCGCACCCAGCGGCGCATCTAACCCCGGAGGCGCACTGACCGCAGCAGCGTCTTCGCTGTCGCGGAGCTGGAAACTATCGGAGTGCTCCGGGGTGTCGTCGTCGACAAGTTTCCGCAACTCAGTCAATTGGTCATTTACGAGCTGATGGAGGAGCGCAAGGGAATCTGAATACGCGCCCTCAAGGTTGGACGCAACCTCTGGGGGCATACCCATGAGAGGCCTTCCGACAGAACACCGTGGTCCTGGCCGCGTCCACGCGGCCACACTTCATTCTAAAGACGGAAACCCATAATGCCAAATATATGTGTCACTTATGTCACGGAGTCCACGTATGACCCGTCGTGCATGCAGGGACGACGGCACTGCAACGCGTGTCGCACTTAGGAGCGGTACCTCCGGATCAACTCCTGGAGTGTCGCAAGTTGCTCCTTCACGCGCACGCGGGCCGTGCCTCCGACACCCACGCGCGAATCGACTGACCCAGAGATTGAGAGCACCGCGCGAACACCCGGCGTCAAATGCGGTGAGACCGCGGCCAACTCCGCGTCGCTGGGCTCGTGCAGTTCCAGGCCGCGCTCCTCGCAGTAGCGCACCAATTCGCCAGAAATCTCATGCGCGTCACGGAAGATCACACCCTGCTTCACGAGCCACTCTGCGACATCGGTTGCCAGCGAGAACCCTTGGGGTGCCAGCTCGGCCATGCGATCCACATCGAAACTCATGGTGGCGACCATGCCGGTAAAGGCTGGCAGCAACACCTCAAGCTGGGTCACGGAATCGAACACCGGCTCCTTGTCTTCTTGGAGATCGCGGTTGTAGGCCAGCGGAAGACCCTTGAGCGTCGCGAGCAGACCCGTAAGGTTGCCGATCAGCCTGCCCGACTTCCCGCGCGCGAGCTCCGCAATATCAGGGTTCTTCTTCTGCGGCATGATCGAGGATCCGGTCGAGTATCCATCGTGCAAGCGCACGAAGCCGAATTCCTTGGTGTTCCAGAGGATGATCTCTTCACTGAGCCGCGACAGGTCAATGCCGATCTGGGCGCACACAAACGCAAATTCGGCCACGACGTCGCGCGCGGCGGTGCCATCGATCGAGTTCTCCAGTGGATCACCCAGGCCCAACTCGGCAGCTACGAGACGTGGATCAAGCCCAAGGGAACTGCCAGCGAGTGCTCCCCCGCCATAGGGAGAGCGACGCGCGCGCACTGCCCAGTCCTGCAGACGTTCGAGATCGCGCACGACCGGCCACGCATGCGCCGCGAGCTGATGTGCGAGCAGCACCGGCTGCGCGTGCTGCAGGTGCGTGCGCCCTGGCAGAATTGCATCGGGGTGCGCCAGCGCTTGCGAGAGGAGCGCCTCGAGTAAATCGAGGAGTTGCCCACGTAGCACGGCCGCGTGGTCGAGCAGGTACAGCCGGACCAGGGTGGCAATCTGATCGTTGCGGCTACGACCCGCACGCAGCTTGCCGCCAAGTTGCACACCAGCGATCTCTATCAAACCGCGCTCCAGCGCAGAGTGCACGTCTTCATCGTCCTCTGCGGGCACAAATCGCCCGTCTGCGACGCGGGCCGCCAGTTCATCGAGGGCCGCGTGCATCTCGTGCAGCTCATCGCTCGTCAGGTAGCCAGCTGCGGCCAGTGCCACGGCATGTGCGCGGGAGCCGTGAATGTCGTAGGGAGCGAGCACCCAGTCAAACTGTGTGGACTTACTGAGTCGCTGCAGCTCCGGCGCGGGGCCGCTAGCGAAGCGCCCGCCCCACAGTGCCCCTGCCTCAGCTGCCCGGTTCTGTGTCTCACTCATTTGCTCTCCTTCAACAGCCAAGTCATCAACGCTTTCTGCGCGTGCAGGCGATTTTCTGCCTCATCCCAGACCACACTCTGCGGCCCATCAATCACCTCGGCAGTCACTTCATAGCCGCGATAGGCGGGCAGGCAATGCAGGAAAACGGCGTCCGCATGCGCAAGCGCCATCAGCTCGGTGTTGACCTGATACGGCTCGAACACCGCGATTCGCGCGGCCTTCTCGGATTCTTGACCCATCGACACCCAGGTGTCGGTGATAACCACGTCTGCACCCTGCACGGCCGCGCGCGCGTCAGTTGTGACTGTCACGCTGCCACCGGTTGCCCCGGCGATACGTTCTGCGTCACTGACAACATCAGCGCGGGGCAAGTGGCCGGTGGGCCCTGCCACGCGGACATGCATGCCCGCGGTTGCACAGCCAAGCAGGTACGACTGCCCCATGTTGTTGGCAGCGTCGCCCACATATGCCACGGTGCGGCCAGCAAGCTCACCGAGTCGCTCACGAATCGTCTGCAGGTCAGCGAGGATCTGGCAAGGGTGAAAATCATCGGAGAGTGAATTGATAACCGGCACCGTCGCGTGCTCGGCCATCTCCTCGAGGCCAGCGTGCGCGAATGTACGCCAGACGATGAGATCCACCATCCGCGACAGCACTCTCGCCGTATCAGCGATCGATTCTTTCTCGCCGAGCTGGGCCTCGCCCGGGTTGACAATGATGGCGTTGCCGCCGAGTTCGGCGATACCAGCAGCAAAGCTGAAGCGCGTGCGCGTCGAGGTCTTGTCGAAGAAGACTGCCGCCGATTTGGGCCCCTCGAGCGGACGCGCAGCGAATCGGTCTGCCTTGAGCTGCGCTGCAAGCTCGAGCACCTCGCGCTGCTCGGCAGGCGTCAGATCGTCATCACGCAAGAAGTGTCTCGTCACCATGACAGTCTAACGAGAGAGGGGCAGGCCTCTTGCCCTGCCCCCCTCTCGTTGCCGCGCTACTTCGCGAGCTGCTGCTTCAGCTTCGAGGCTGAGCGAGCGCGGGTGGTCGCGTCGAGATCCACCTTGCGGATCCGCACCACCTCGGGGGTCACTTCAACACACTCGTCTTCGCGCGCGAACTCGAGGCATTCCTCGAGCGTCAACTGACGGGGTGGGGTCATCGATTCAAAGGAATCAGCCGTCGACGAACGCATGTTCGTGAGCTTCTTTTCCTTGGTGATGTTGACGTCCATATCTTCGCTGCGCGAGTTTTCGCCGATCACCATGCCCTCGTACACCTCTTGCGTGGGCTGCACGAAGAAGGTCATGCGCTCTTGCAAGTTAATGATCGAGAACGGCGTCACCACACCGGCACGGTCGGCAACGATCGAACCGTTGTTACGGGTCACGATGGGGCCAGCCCACTCGCCGTAGCCATGTGAAATCGCATTCGCGATGCCCGTGCCACGGGTTGTGGTCATGAACTCCGAACGGAAGCCAATCAGACCGCGCGAGGGAACGATGAATTCCATACGTACCCACCCGGTGCCGTGGTTCGTCATGTTCTCCATGCGACCCTTGCGCGCTGCAAGCAGCTGCGTGATCGCACCGAGGTGCTCCTCGGGCGTATCGATGGTCAGGTGCTCGTAAGGCTCGAGAGTCTTGCCGTCAACAACCTTGGTCACCACCTGCGGCTTTCCGACGGTGAGCTCGAAGCCCTCACGGCGCATGTTCTCCACCAGGATGGCGAGGGCAAGTTCACCGCGGCCCTGCACCTCCCACGCATCGGGACGCTCGGTGTTCAGCACGCGCAGCGACACGTTACCGATGAGCTCGCGGTCGAGGCGATCCTTGATCATTCGTGCGGTCAGCTTGTGACCCTTGACCTTGCCAACCAGGGGCGAAGTGTTCGCACCGATGGTCATGGAGATGGCAGGTTCGTCGACCGTGATCGTGGGAAGCGGACGCACATCATCACTGTCGCAGATGGTCTCACCGATGGTGATGTCTTCGATACCCGCGATTGCCACGATGTCGCCGGGGCCAGCCTTCTCGGCAGGAAAACGGGTGAGGGCTTTAGTCAGCATGAGTTCGGTAATGCGCACGTTCTGCACGCTGCCGTCCTGCTTCACCCAGGCCACTGTCTCGCCCTTGTGGATCCAACCGTGGTGCACGCGCAGCAGCGCGATGCGCCCGAGGAAGGGAGAGGAGTCGAGGTTGGTCACATGCGCCTGGAGCGGGTGCTCATCATCGAAGCTCGGCGCGGGGACGCGCTCGAGGATGGTCTGGAACAGCGGCTCGAGGTCGGGGTTGTCGGGCAGTTCGCCATCGGCTGGCCGGGTGTGGCTGGCGGCGCCGGCGCGCCCCGACAGATAGACGGTCGGCACATCGAGCACGGCGTCCACGTCGATATCGGGGTGATCCTCCGAGAGATCGGAGGCCAGTCCGAGCAGCAGATCCTGAGCCTCGCCCTCAACCTCTTCGATGCGCGCATCGGGACGGTCGGTCTTGTTCACGGCGAGAATGACGGGCAGCTTCGCCTCGAGCGCCTTGCGCAGCACGAAGCGGGTCTGCGGCAGCGGGCCCTCAGACGCGTCCACCAGCAGCACCACACCATCCACCATGGAGAGCGCACGCTCCACCTCGCCACCAAAGTCTGCGTGGCCAGGGGTATCGACCACGTTGATGGTGATCGGACCGTTGGTGGCGTGCACCCCCTCGTAGGAGATTGCGGTGTTCTTGGCCAGAATGGTGATGCCTTTTTCACGCTCGAGGTCGTTCGAGTCCATGACTCGGTCGTCCATTTCTGCGTGTGCGTCAAATGAGTTGGTCTGACGCAGCATGGCGTCTACCAGGGTCGTCTTACCATGGTCGACGTGGGCGACAATGGCAACGTTGCGGAGGTCTTCGCGAGTGGCGA
>CAZTBS010000052.1:0-7215 GCA_964612125.1 uncultured Leucobacter sp.
CCCGCCATGCCCGCCACACATCCGCATGCGCGGGGTCAGCGAACACCACATCGAGTCTGGCGCGCTGCTTCTCCGTCAGGAATGCTTCTCCTGTGCGCAGTACCTTCCGGATCGCGTAGAGCGGGTCGCCGCGTCTGCCGCGATGCCCGAGGGTGTCCTGTTGCACACGCTGCCTGACACGGTCGAGTGCGTCGCCGGCGAGCTGCACGACATGGAAGGGATCCATCACCTCGGTCGCGTCTGGCAGATGCTGCTTGGAGGCGGTTTTGAACCCGGTAAACCCGTCCATCGCGACGATCTCGATCCCGTCACGCCAGGCCTGGGTCCTCGCGGCGAGCCAATCGGAGAACACCTGTTTCGAGCGGCCAGGCACCATATCGAGCAACCGGGCCGGGCCGCGCTTGTCCCTGACTGGGGTGAGGTCGATGATCACGGTCACGTACTTATCACCCCGGGGAGTGTGCCGCCACACATGCTCATCAACCCCGATCGTGGTGACGCCCTCGAACCGGCCGGGGTCGTCGATCAGCATGCGGCAGCCTTCTTCGATGACCGCAGTGTTCGCGGTGTTCCAGGCCACCCCGAGTCCTGCCGCGACCCTTGCAACGGTGAGGTGCTGGCAGACGATCCCTTCCAGCGCCCACCTGAGCCCACGACGAGAGATCTTCGCCCGGGGCTCGGCAGCCAGACCCGTGTTCTGTCGCCAGAGCCTGCCGCACCCGGAGCAGGTGAAGCGTCGCACTTTCACGTGTAAACGCGTCGGTTTCCATCCGTAGGGTTCATGCGCGAGACGACGGATCACTGTTCCTCTCGGGATTCCCTGGCAGCCGCACCTCCGACACCAGTCATCGGGTTCGAGCACACGGCACAAAATGATCGATTGGTCGGGTTCGAGGCGTTGCCCGATCGCTTCGAGGCCGAGTTCGTCGAGGCGGCAGAACATGGTCAGATCAGGGGTCGAGAAGGTAGCGTTAATGAGTGAAGACCTCGTGGTGAGTATCCGGACTTAGACACTCTGATTCTCCTACGAGGTCTTCGCGCTCTCACGCCTCCCACACCAACCTGTTCTACACCCCCAATTGTGAAGAGCCCTTAAACTATCAAACACTGACCCTCGCATGATGAAGTGAATTTCCACCACTCAAAGGGACGCGGCCGATAATCGTGAAAAATGCGCGGATTTTAGCGGAAAGAGGGGCACAGGGGTGAGAACCATTCAACGGAACAAGATTGCACGGATTACGGGCGGCCCGCAGTAGCATCAACACGTACGTTCGTGGCGGGTTTGCTGATGCTGTCGGGCACGTAGGTTCACACAGCGCTTGAAGAATGGAGTAGCCACCGTTGAGTAAAACAAAAGTCGCAATTATTGGCTCAGGAAATATTGGCACTGACCTCATGTTCAAGGTGCTCCGCCTCAGTGAGCAACTTGAGATGGGGGTGTTTGTTGGAATTGATCCTGAATCTGATGGTCTCGCACGCGCAAACCGTATCGGTGTGGCGACAACCGCAGAGGGGATCGACGGGCTGATCGCTCACCCGATGTTCTCAGAGATTGGTCTCGTGTTTGACGCCACGAGTGCCTCTGCCCATCTGGCGAATGCAGCGAAGCTCGCCCCCTACGGTGTGCAGATGGTGGATCTCACCCCGGCTGCAGTTGGCCCTTACGTCGTGCCGGCAGTGAACCTCGATGATCACCTCGGTGAGCTAAATATCAACATGGTGACCTGCGGTGGCCAGGCGACGATTCCGATTGTGCAGGCGATTGGGAGCGTCACTCCTGCCCTCTATGGCGAGATTGTTGCGTCTATTGCTTCGCTCTCCGCGGGTCCGGGAACACGCGCAAATATTGATGAGTTCACTGAGACAACCTCGCTCGCGATTGAGCAGGTCGGCGGTGCTGCACGCGGGCGAGCCATCATCATTCTCAATCCGGCTGACCCGCCCATGGTGATGCGAGACACGGTGCAGGTGCTCACCCAGCGACTGGATGATCGCCAGCGAGAAGCTATTACCCGCGCGGTTGAAGCGCGCGTGCAAGAGGTTGCGGCATACGTTCCAGGATATGTCTTAAAGCAGCAGTTGGTGTTTGCAGATGAGGGCACCGAGGTCGACGTGATCGTGCCGGCAGAGCATCGTCGGGTCGACGGTTACACGCGAGTGACGGTCTTCCTTGAGGTAGAAGGGGCTGCGATGTACCTGCCCTCCTACGCAGGCAATCTCGACATCATGACCTCGGCGGCACTGCGTGCTGCGGAACGCTTGGTCGCTGTGAAACAGGAGGTGGTCGCATGACAGTGAAGAAGGTATACCTGCAAGACGTCACGCTTCGAGATGGCATGCACGCGATTCGTCACCGAATCGAACCCGAGCGCGTTGCCAAGATTGCGCGAGCGCTCGATCAGGCTGGCGTTGACGCGATCGAAGTGGCCCATGGCGATGGGCTTGCCGGTGGAACACTCACGTATGGGGCAGGCTCACACACGAGCCCCGAGTGGATCGCAGCAGCAGCCGATGCCGTTGAATCAGCGGTGCTGACGACGCTGTTGCTGCCGGGTATCGGCACGCTCAAGGATCTTCGAGAAGCGTATGAACTCGGGGTTCGCTCCGTGCGCATTGCCACGCACTGCACCGAAGCCGATGTTTCGAAACAGTACATTGAGACCGCCCGTGAGTGGGGCATGGATGTTTCTGGCTTCCTGATGATGTCGCACCTCGCGCAGCCACAGGATCTTGCGAAGCAGGCCGCGCTCATGGATTCCTACGGCGCGAACTGCGTGTATGTGACGGACTCTGCGGGCCGACTCACCATGAGCGGAGTGCGTGAGCGCATTCGCGCATATCGTGATGTGCTCAGCGAGAGCACCCAGATTGGTATTCACGCGCACCAAAACCTCTCGCTTGCGGTCGCAAACTCTGTGGTTGCCGTCGAAGAGGGAGCCTACCGGGTTGATGCCTCACTCGCCGGTCACGGTGCGGGCGCAGGCAACACCACGCTTGAAGCGTTTGTCGCGGTCGCACAGCTCATGGGTTGGGATGTGGATATCGACCTGTTTGCGTTGCAAGACGCTGCCGACGATCTCGTGCGCCCGATGCATGACCGCCCGGTACAGGTGGACCGTGAGACGCTCTCACTCGGCTACGCGGGCGTATACTCAAGCTTCCTCAGGCACGCGGAGGTAGCGAGCGAGCGATACGGTATTGATCCACGCCGTATCTTGGTAGAGGTTGGCAACCGCAACCTCATTGGCGGGCAGGAAGACATGATTACCGATGTTGTGCTGGCGCTGCTAGCGAAAGACGCCGGTGAGAAGGCCGAAGGGAACCTCGTTGGGTAACAGCTCTGCATCAGACAGTGGGCGCGAGGCACGTCTCGAAGCACTCTCCCGTGCCCTGTGGGAGGCGGAAGAGTCGCAGTTACCGATTGATCCGCTCACTGAAGAAATCCCTGACCTGTCGCTTGCCGAGGCCTATCGCGTGCAGCGCTTGAACCTTGACCGACGTCTCGCTCGAGGTGAGCGCCTCGTCGGTCACAAGATAGGCCTCACCTCTGAGGCGATGCAGCAGCAGCTCGGAGTTGATCAGCCAGATGTGGGTGGCATGACCGACCGCATGGTGATGCGCGACGGTGCCGTTGTTGAGGTCTCCACACTGATCGCACCCCGCCTTGAAGCTGAGTTTGCTTTTCGCCTGGGTACCGATATTGCTGAGCCCATCACCTATGCATCGGTGCGGGCCGCGCTCGGCGCCATCATGGTGTCGGCAGAAATTATCGATAGCCGCATCAGTGATTGGCGGATCAAGCTCGCCGACACCGTTGCCGATAATGCCTCATATGCCGCGGTCGTCTTTGGGCAGGAAGTGCCCGTTACCGAAGAACTGCTCGATGCGCTCCCCTCGTTACAACTCACCCTGCAGGTGAACGGTGAGACAGTGGCAGAGGGAGCTGGTGCAGCGGTGCTGGGCGACCCGGTTCGTGCGGTGCTGTGGCTTGCTCGCGAGCTGGCGCCACTTGGCATATCGCTCAAGGCTGGCGAACTCATTCTCGCTGGTGCCGTGCACGCGAGTGTGCCTCTGCTGCCTGGTGCGGCATACACCGTGGTGCAGGGCGAGCTGCCGAGCTTAGGCTTTACCACCCGGTAGCTTCGTGCGGTTGCCGCTTTACAACACGCACGTGTCAACCCCACTCTCCTCGAGTTGCTACTCGCCGCGACGGCGAGGAGTCAGCATCGCATTGATCAGCCCTGCTGTGAACGTGACGCACACGGCTACGAGCGGGCCGAAGAGCACCACCTCGGTGCCGTGCGATTCAGCGATGAGTCCCACCGCTGCTCCCGCAACTGCCTGACCGATCATGATGCCGGTGTTCACCATCGTCATCACCGTTGCGGAGCGACCCTGCGGAGTTCGTGTTGCGCCAAGGTTAAATAGCGTGACGAGCAGCGGCCCGATGCCAGCGCCCATGACCGCGAGCGCAATCGCTGCTTGGGGCACCGAAGAAATATTGATAAACAGGAGTGTGCCGATCGCGGTCACGGCAGAGAACGTCAGCCATCTTGCCCGGTGCGAGAAGCTCTCGGGCAGCCAGGTGATCGCGATCGCGCAGATACCCGAGCTGAATGCCATGCACCCATAGATCAACCCAGCCTGATCCACCATGCCCCGGTCCTGCATGAAGGCGATCAGCCCGGTGAGCATAGCGCCGAAACCCAAGCCCGCTCCGAATGAGCCGAGTACGACGACCAGCAATCTGGGGCGAAGCAGATGACTGACAGGGTCAAGATTGAGGGCTCGATCCACCCTGTCTGCCGTTGAGCTGGCGGTATGGTGCAGCGCAAATGCGGTGACAAATACCAGTGTGAGCGTGGCCGCCCCGATGAGCGGAGCCCACGGCGAGAAGGCGGTGGCAAGCAGCCCCACCACGACGGGCCCAAGCACGAATGAGACCTCGTCGGCAACCGATTCAAACGCCAATGCGGTGGTGGTCGCGCGCGGGCGCGACGGAGCGGCGACATGCAGGTTAATGCTGCCGACCACCCGTGTTCGCGAGATTGGTGAGGTTTGGGGCACAGTGGCGCCGATGAAGAAGCACACGAGCATGACGGCCCAGCCCGGTGCGGGGGAATAGACGACCCACACGGTCACCGCGAGCAGTGCGCTGTTGATGGCCGCAACGATGAGGATCGTGGGCCGGTGACCAAAACGATCAGCGGCCGCGCCGATGAGTGGCCCGAAGCACACCATGCCAAGGCCGACCATTGCCGAGGTGATCCCGCCCAGTTCGAGCGAGTCTCTCGCCGCAACGACGAGGGTGAGCACGCCGACCACCACCATGGCAAAAGGAAATCTGGCGAGTACGGTGAGCGCAGGGTACGCTCTGCCGAGTGCCTGAAGCACGGGGGCGAGAACACTCATCCCGGGGCCTTTCCCTGGGGCTTCAGTCTCGCTGGTGCTGTGCTTCATCGTTGAAGGGTTGTTCTCAGTCATGGCTACATTCTCAGCGATGCGCGGCTCAGGCCGTGAACCGCTGTTCCGGTAGTCGGGGCAGATGCGGTGTGACTGCGTGTGTTTCACCGTGTTGCGGGTCGCCGCAATGAATTAGTGTCTGCGGCGGGAGTTTTTTGGTTCGCTTAAGCCCGCGATGAGCTCGATGAGGATCGTTTCGGCGACCGCCGCTGGCAGTTCCTCGAGCATTCGCATGAGCGGCGCCATGCGCCCCGGCAATTTGACGTTGCCAGCCCCCAGCCCCATGATGCGCAGTAGTCGGCTGGCGCCCCGAGAGCTGATCGAAGCCCGCTCGTTCATGAGGCCGAGAGCGCGAAGCGCGGCAAGTTCCACTCGAGGGTTCGCGCGCGGTGTGCCCCGCACAGTATCTGCTGCAGCGCGCATTGCGGGCAGCAGTTCGGGCAACTGGCCGTGGGTCACCGGGGTAATGGTGAGGTGCACGCTGTGTGGCACGCGTACGCCGTTTGCCTGCCGCAGCTCGGGCTGATGCTGCAGCTGATAGCCCAGCTGCAGCAGGGCATCGGCAAAATGGTGTGGATCCACCTGCCGGCTCACGGGCAGCCGCTCGTCCGCTGCGAGGGCAAAGAGCGGCCCAGTCGGGTTGCCCATTACAGTGAGCCCCTCGATGGTGCGCGTCTCGGCCAGGATCGCCTCGGTGGCCGCGCGGCTTTGGGCGACGAGTTCGCGGTATCCGCTCGGGCCGAGGTGCCGGGTCACTGCCCACGCTGCGGCGAGGCCCGTCGCAGAACGCGACCCCAGCATGGTGGGGTTGACCACCGGATAGCCGGGCCAGCGCCTCGTGGCAAAAAACTGTCGTCGGTGCCGTTCACGCCCCCGCTGCAACAGCACCGAAACACCCTTGGGGGCATATCCAAATTTGTGAAAATCAGCTGAGATGCTCGTGACCCCGGGCAAACGAAAATCCTATGGTCGAGTCTCACCCCACCAGGGCAGGGCAAATCCACCAATGCAGGCGTCCACGTGGCAGGCGATGCCGAGCGTATGCGCCGCCGCAGACACCTCCTCGACCGGGTCAAGTTGTACCGTGGGGTAGGAGGGAGCCGACACCACCACGAGGGCAACATCGTCGTCAAGCCGTTCAATGAGGTCGCTTGCCTGCACCGCACCCCCTGCATCGACCGGCACGAGATCGAGCTTCAGCCCAAAGTAGTGTGCGGCCTTTTGAAATGCGGCGTGGGCCGTGGTGGGCGCAACGAGGCGGGGCCTGGCTGCGACATCAGCGCCCGTTTGGGCGCGCCAGTGGTCGCGCGCGGTTTTGACGGCGAGCAGGCAACTTTCGGTGCCGCCCGAGGTAATGGATCCCACCACGCGGCGCGCGCCGCGACCCCGGGTGCCGCCGAGCATGTTCAGCGCGAAAGCGATGAGGTCGCGCTCCATCGCTGGCACTGAAGAAAATGCGGTTGGATCAAGACCGTTCACGGGGAGCGCAAGCGCGGCTGCGCGCATCGCAAGCCGATCGAGTTCTGGAAGGCCGGCGTCGTACACGTAGCTCAACAGCCGCCCGCCGTGGGTGGGTGCGTCAGCGGTGCGCAGCAGGGTGAGATCCTCGATGATGCGATCGCTAACCATGATCCACACGCTGCTCGATATCGTGTTTGCGCAGGCGATAGGTGCGGAACACCGCCAGACTCAGCAACAGGAGTATTGCGGGTAGCGCGCTGAAGCTCAGTGCGATGCCGGTGATCGCGC
>CAZTBS010000053.1:0-7178 GCA_964612125.1 uncultured Leucobacter sp.
GTCGTAAACGCGTGTACGGGGGACAGGCGACAATGGCGCGACGCAACCTGACTTTCCGCATGCCGGTGCTGCTCACCTGGGTGGGCATCGCCGTGCTCGGTGCGCTGGTCGCGGTGCTCGTGCTCGCCGCGCTGCGCCTGGGCGCAGACGCCCCGACCGCCGACCGGCCGCTGCCCGAGATCGCGCCGGCGCTGCCCACGCCCGCTGCCGAAGCCACCCCCGAACCCGCCACCCCGCAGCCGCTGCCCGAACTCGCCCCCACCGGGGCCGCGCTCAGCGTTGCGGGCACCGGGGTGCTGTGGCGATCCACCGCTGCCGCATGCACGCCGAACACCGCGACCGCCACCGCCCCGCCCGTGATCGAACGCTCGGAAGACGGCGCCGCCTGGGCGGCCGTCACCCCCGCAACCGTCGACCTGCGCGAGGTGCTGTGGCTGCAGGCCCTCGACGGGGCCTCGGCCGAGGCCGTGGTGCTGACGGGCCCCGCGTGCGAGCCGCAGGTGCTGCGCACCTTCACCGCTGGCGACTTCTGGCAGGTCTACCCGAACTCCCTCACCGGGGCTATCACCGTCGACGCGGCAGCTGGTCAGATCGTCACCGCCACGGGCACCGCGCCACTGCCGTGCGCCGCGCCCCTGCGCGCGGTCACCGGCGCCACCGCCCCGACCGTGCTGTGCACCGGGCAGGTGATGCAGCTGGTCGACGGCGCCTGGCAGCCACTGCCGCTGGGCAACGTGGTCGCCGCTTCGGGGCTCGCCGCCGATGGCACGCTCACCACCGTGCGCGAGGGCACCGCCGGCTGCGCCGGCCTGCTGCTCGAACGCCGCGCCGCCGCGGGCGAGGTGCTGGCCGAACGCTGCGTGCCCGGCACCGGCGTGCGCGCCGTGGCCGCCGCGGGCGACCGCACTTGGCTGTGGGCCGAGGCCGGCGTGGAAGGTGTGCCATGGGAGCCGTGACATGGGAGCCGTGAGTACCTCCGAGTCGCCCGAGTCGCCCGAGGTGACCGCGGCAGGGGGATCGCGAGCGTCGCGCGCCGCGGCTGGCGACGCAACGCGCGGCGCGAGCGACCCGGCGGGCCCCGCGGCAGACTGGCGCACCCTGTACGCGCGCAGGCTCGGCCTCACCGACCTGCTGGTGCTGGTGTGGGTGGTCTTCGGCACCCAGATCTACTGGTTCGGCACCGGCAACGCCGATGTGGCCATTCGCGAAGACGCGCGGCTCAGCACCATCTCGTACTGGCTCTTCTCCGCCCTGCTCGTGCTCGTGTGGGCCTGGGTGCTCGGCTTCTTCGGCTCGCGCGACTACCGAGTGATCGGCTCGGGTTCCGATGAGTACAAGCGCATCTTCCAGGCCAGCCTGCGCCTCTTCGGCGGCATCGCGATCCTCGCCTTCTTGCTGCGCGTCGATGTCGCCCGCGGCTACCTGCTCATCGCCTTGCCACTCGGCGTCGCCGCGCTGTGGGCATCGCGCTGGCTGTGGCGGCAATGGCTCAGCGCCGCACGCGCGCACGGGCGGTTCAGCGCGCGGGTGGTGCTGGTGGGGCGATCCACCTCGGTGCTGCGGGTCGCGCAGGAACTCGCGAAAAACACCTCGGCCGGCTACCACGTGGTGGGTGCGTGCGTGCCCTCAGGGGAGAAAGACGGCTTGGATGCCTTGGGGGTGCCCATCTGGCACACCGTCGACGACGTGTCGACCGCGATGGGCGTGACCGGCGCCGACACCGTCGCCGTCACCGGAGCCGACGAGCTGCCCGCCGAGAAGGTGCGCGAGATCAGTTGGGGGCTCGAACCCGGCCGGCAGCACCTCGTGGTGGCGCCCGCGCTCACCGATGTCGGCGGGCCGCGCATCAGCACGCGCCCCGTGGCCGGGCTGCCGCTGATCCACGTCGAAACCCCGAGATTCACGCGGGCCGGGCGCATCATCAAGCGTCTCACCGACCTGGTCTTCACCGGCATTATCATCGTGCTGCTGTCGCCGGTGATGCTGGCCACCGCGATCGCCGTGCGGGTCACCTCGCCCGGGCCCGTGCTGTTCCGGCAGGAACGCGTGGGGTACCAGGGCAGGCGCTTCACCATGCTGAAGTTCCGCTCGATGGTGGTCGATGCCGAAGAGCGGCTGGCCGCGCTGCAGCGCGACGCATCGCTGGGCGATAATGCGGTGCTGTTCAAGATGAAGCACGACCCGCGCGTGACCCGCGTGGGCCGGTTCATTCGCCGCACCAGCATCGACGAACTGCCGCAGCTGTTCAACGTGTTCGCCGGGCAGATGTCACTCGTGGGGCCGCGGCCACCGCTGCCGCGCGAAGTCGCCCTCTACGAAGACCACGTGCACCGCCGCTTCATGGTGAAGCCCGGCATCACCGGGCTGTGGCAGGTGAGCGGGCGCTCGAATCTGTCGTGGGAGGAATCGGTGCGACTCGACCTGTATTACGTCGAGAACTGGTCGTTCGCGGGCGATCTGATGATTCTGTGGAAGACTGCGAAGGCCGTGCTGGCGAGCGAGGGATCGTACTGATTCCGTCGGCATCTGGGGCACGTGCGCGTGATTCCGCAGTTCGGGCGGTGTGCGGGCGGTGTTCATGCGGTGCTTGGGCGCTGATTTTTACGCGTTGTTTACTTGCCGGACTAGCATTGCGTGTAAATTTTAACTAGGCTCAAGCTATGTTTTTTGTGTGACTCGGAATCGAGTCGCGACGCAACCGTAGTCCAATGGGGGGAAATCCAATGGGGGGAAATATGAAGACTTCACGTATACGCGCCGCGTTCGCTGCCGCCGCTCTTGCTCTGGTCGCGCTGGTTGCGGTTCCGTCCGCCGCTACCGCGGTCGGGCCCTACACGCCGTCTGACAGCCAGATCATCGTCTCGTCGCCCACCGTGCGACCTGGCGGTACCGTCACCATTAGTTTCCTCCCCGGGTCGTTCAACCCGGGAACCGTTGTCAGCTTCACCCTCGTCGGTGAGTACCGCGGCAGTGCCAATCTCGCGAACCTGTTCACCGTTGCCGGCGATCAGACCCTCAACAAGGTTGCGAAGGCAGACGGTTCGCTCGAGACCGTCGCGCTCACCCTGCCGGCGAACGCGACCGGCACCTACACGCTCACCGGCAGCGCCCCCGGCTGGACGAGGACCTGGACCTTCACCATCGAGGGCGGCGCCGGCACCGGCCTCGCCACCACCGGTTCGAACAACGACCAGCTGTTGGCCCTGTGGATCGGCGGCGGTGCACTCGCGTTCATCGGCGGCGGCCTCGTCGTGGCCACCGCGGTGCGCAAGCAGCGCAAGCAGCTCGCCGAATAGGCCCGAGCTCCCGAGCTTCCGAGCTTCCCCCCACGCGGAAACCGCCGCGCAGCACACACGCTGCGCGGCGGTTTTTTGCGTGTGGTGGGGCGAGCTCATCTCGCAATATATACATATCTACTTTTTAGGGCTCTTGTCCTGCATAAAGAGTAGAAAAGTAGGTGTTACTTGGATGAGGTGGAATTCGGTGCCCAGGTTCGCCGCGCGCGCTTGGCCGCGACGACTGGCTGGGCACGCTCGAGCCACAGCCCACGGTGTGCCCGTTGCACATGGCGCGTGAGGCCGCTGGTCTCAAGGAGCCGCGCCGGGCATCGAGGCGACCGCAATGACGTTCACGCAGACCGAGGTGCTGACGGTACACGCGTGGGGCCGCATCATCGGCGCCCTTGCGGCATCCGGTCGGGCGTACGCGTTCGAGTACGATCCGGCGTGGATTCGGACCGGGTTGCCGCTGTCGCCGATCCTGATGAATCCGACCACCCGGCGGCGCGCGCTGCGGTGCGCGGTGATCTGTGCGATGAGAAGGTGGCGACGCAGTCGCTGAACGAGCTCATCCAGGTGGGCACATCCGCCGGTGGCGCGCGCGAAGGCCGTGATCGCCTGGAACCGGCAGAGCGGTGAGATCCGCGCGGGCGGCATCCCGGCACCGGCCGGCTTCGAGCAGTGGCTGCTGAAGTTCGATGGGGTGGGTGAGGACATCCAGCTCGGCGTCGGGCAGAACTACGGCCGCACCGAGTACGCCTACTCGCTCATGGCGAAGGCGGCGGGCGTCGAGATGGCTGAGTGCGTGCTTCTTGAGGAGGGCGGCCGCGCGCATTTCATGACCCGCCGCTTCGACCGCCCTGGCAACTCGGGGGAGCGGTTCCTGGTTCCCGGTTACCGTGCGATCGTGCGAGAAATTGAAGAGATCGTGGATCAGTGGCCCGACTTCGCCGCTGAAGCGCAGCTGCCGCCGGAGCGCACGGATGCGGTGCGTGCGCGGCTGAGCGAAGTGAGGCTCTGACCCCTGTCGATGCTGGAGTCTGCCGATCTGTCGATCTGTCGATCTGCCGAGGGTGATGCCAACTGTGGCCGTGCTGTAGGTGACTCAATACACACGTGGGTCAATCTTTGGGCCCATACTGGTGGCCGCGGGTCGCGAATGTCGGTGGCACCTGGTTGACTGTACATATGTTCGAAGACGACCTCACTCGCGGCGATGCCGCCTCGCCCGCTCCGGCAGCTGCCGCGGGTGGCGCGCGGGTGTCGCGCGTGCGGTTTGTTGCGACCGGTGCTGGTGTTGGGCCGGTCGGTGATGCGGGCGAGGTGCCCGGTGGCGGTGCGGGCGAGGTGCCTGCTGGCAGTGCTCGCCGTGGGCGTGGGAACCCTGGTGGTGCCGGGCTGATCCACGATTATGATCTGGCGTTGCTCGCCGGGTATCGGAACGATTGGGTCGATGCGACCAGGCGTCGGGCCGAGGCGGAGGCAGATCAGGCACGTGCTTTGGCGAAAATCGTTTCGCTCTCGCAGCATGTGCGCGAGCAAGCAACGTCGGAGGGCGCGACCTTAACGGGCGCGGCGAAGCAGGATGCGGTGCTGCGCTCGTTCGTTGCGGAGTGCGCGACGATGATGCAGATGAGCGACCGCGCCCTGCTCGACCAGTGTTCGGAGGCGTGGACCCTGGCCAGCCGTTTCGCGGGCACCCTGGCCGCGCTCAGCGCGGGGGCGATTACCAGCGCGCACGCGCGGGCGATTGCCCGTGAGGGCGCGGCCCTCTCGGGTGACGTGCACAGTGATGAGACGCGGGCCAGGTACGAAAAGCGAGCCCTGGAGCTCGCAGGGCAGCTCACGCCGGGTCGGCTGCGCACCAAGCTGCGCAGCCTCGCCGAATCGATGCACCCGGTGCCACTGGCAGAGCGACACGAGCAGGCTGTCGAATGTCGTCGGGTATGGGTGCGCGAGCTGGAAGACGGGATGGCCGAGGTGGGGGCGGAAGTCTCCGCGGTGCTCGCCTATGGCATCTTCGACCGCCTCACCAAAGGCGCGCGTGCGACGAGACGCGCGACCGCGGCCGCGGGTCGGAGCGGCGGGGCGGATGCGGAGGAGCAGCTGTGTGCGGCGGGTTCCGACGGGGTGAGTGGCGGCGATACGCGCTTCGGTGACGCTGCCGGGGGTGCCGCCGGGGGTGCGGCCGGCGGTGCTGCCGGCGGTGCGGCCGGGGGTGCGGCCGGGTGCGCTGCGGGAGCCGAACACGCAGATGATGCGCGAGGGATCGACCAGATTCGAGCCGACATCTTCGCCGATCTGCTGCTGACAGGAACGACGGGGCAGTCCTCCGCGGGAATTCTCGGCATCAGTCCGTCGGTGACGTTGCTGCTTCCGACCGGCGAGCACGCCGAGGCGGCGACGCTGCTGGGCTACGGTCCGATCGACGATGTGACCGCCCGGCAGCTCTCCGCTACCTCACCCGGATGGAACCGGGTAGGCCTTGACGAAGACGGCGGGGTCACCACAACCGATCGCTACAGGCTCACGGAGGCCATGCGGCGCACCCTCGAAGCGCGCGACCAGCACTGCCGATTCCCCGGGTGCCGGATGCCCACCCAATTCTGCGACGTCGACCATACCGTCGAATGGATGAACGGCGGAGAGACTCGGCTCGACAATCAGGCGTTCTTGTGTCGGCGGCACCACGCGCTGAAACACCCCGACCTGTTAGGCACGGCGCGCTGGACCGTGCGGCAAGAAGCCGGGGGCACGCTCGTCTGGACGAGCCCGACCGGTGTCGAACACACCGATCATCCCGAGTATCGCTACGCTGAGCGGCCCCGAACACCCGCATCCAACGGCTCCGCACCATCCGCAGGTGCCGCACCATCCGCAGGTGCCACACCACCAGACACCGGCCCGCCCCCGTGGGATTCGCGCCCAACTCCACTGGAATCGGGCCCGCCTCCGTGGGAATCCGGCCCGCCTCCACGGGAATCGAGCAGCCCGAGCGGCGGAACCGGGGTGAGCGGGGCTGATCCACCGGAAGTGCCGCGTCAAGGCACAGCTCTGCCAACCGGCGAATTCGTGAAGCGACGGGCCGCGTAAGCCAGGGCCGTGGACGTTTGGCGGCACTCACTGTAAGGTTCGGCGGCACACACTGCACGGAAGGGAAACGCGATGAGCGTTCAGAAGATCGACGAAGCGTGGCTGACCGAACTGGTCAGCGCGTGGCCCGGGGCCGAGGCCGCCGAGAAACCCGAGTGGGAGACCTTTGTGCTCACGGTCGCCGGCAAGATCTTCGGTATCTTCGGCGAGGGTCGCGGTGATGCCCCAATCACCCGCGGTGAGTCCCCCGGTGATGTACATCCCGGCAGCCACCCCGACTATCAGCGAAATGAAAGGGAATAGCAGTGCGTGGATCGACCCGGGTTCGTGCGAGGGAATGTCGTCAGAGAGCTGCCCCAGGGGCTTGTCGCCGGCCGGAAGTAGCCCCTCGCCATCCGCCGCCAGTTCCTCAGCTTTGCGCATCGGCCCGAAATCAACTCCCGCTAACGCCACCAACCACAGCAGGACCAGCGCGACGATCGCGTAGTAGTTCATGAACGCCGCGCCCATGAACGCCTCAACTTGGCTCATGGCCAGGCCGGCCGCAACGATGAGGGGCGCCATGATGCCCATGATTGTTGCTCCCCAACTGGAAAACGACATGAGCACCACGACGGGCGCGGAACTGGAGTCAATCAACTACGCCAGTTTCGCGCGGGAGACAAGGTAGCGGTCCGTGATGGGACGCGCCACCTGCCCCACGGCTAAGGCGTTGAAATAGTCGTCAATGAAGATGACCATGCCTAGGCCGGCTGCCAGCGCCTGCGCGCCGCGCCGGCTCCTGATGCGCTCGGCCGCCCAGTTACT
>CAZTBS010000054.1:0-7099 GCA_964612125.1 uncultured Leucobacter sp.
AGATCTACGCAGATGCCGCCTACGAGGTGCTCACCACGCCGGCGGCCGAGCGCACCGGCCAGACGCTGATCGTCGAAGACGTGCTGACAGCCGCAGGCGTCACCGACTTCAGTGCTTACGCCGCGGTGCTCGGCACCCCAGACAGCGCGCTGTTTCCCGACATCTTCCTCGATGAGGCCTGATCTGCAACGAACAACTCGTAGTCAGCGCGCGACAGTTTCGCGTACGCGTGTCCCCACTCGAGCAGCGCCTCGCCGAGTGCCCGGCCACGGCCCGCGTACCCACTGATGATGACCGACAGCGGTGATTGGCTGTGCGCCCGCGCCAGCGTTACCGCGCACGCCTGTGCATAGGTCTGGAATGGCTCGTCGTCGAGGGTCTCCGCGTCGATGCCGCCCTTCATGTCGTGGAACTGCCGCACGTACACGTCGACGCCCTCGCCGCGCAGGTACCCCAGGAACGGGTCGGAAGCTGACTGCAGGATCCGCTGCATGGCAACCACACGCGCACCCTCACCGTCTGCGGCGACCACCTCAGCAAGCACCCGCGGCTGCGAGATTTTGGCGTACTGCTCGAGCACGCTGCGGTTTGCTTCTTTCGACTGCAGGATAAGCGGGTGCTGATCGCCGTCTTGCAACAGCAGCAGCGCACAGCGCGTGCCGACGCTGCCCACCCCGACCACGCGCCGGGCGAAATCGGACACCTGGTAGTTGCGCATCAGCAGCCGAATGTCGGCGTGGGCGCTCTCTAGGTAATTGCGGAAATGCCGATGCACGCGTTCGCGCAAGGCCGCATCGCTGCGCACCATCGTGGGCGGCTGCTCGACAAACTGCATGCGGCCCGCAGCGGTCACCGTGGTCAGTTTCTTCGCCGCTCGCTCACCGGTGCGCTTCTTCGCCTGTGCGATGGCACGCTTCAGTACCCTGGCAGATGCGGGGTGCATGGCAGAGAGCGCTGCCTCGGCGTCAAAGCGCGTGTAGTAGCGCTGACGGGGGCTGAGCTGAGTGCTTGCGCGCAAGGTCCGTGCATACGCGCGCACCGCCGCACGTGCTGCCGCGTCGGTGACCAGCGCATCGCGGCTCGAGGCCTGGCCCGCGATGATAATGCTCGTAACGAGACGCTTCAGATCCCATTCCCACGGCGCCCAGGCTGCCTCATCGAAGTCGTTGAGGTCGAAAATCAGGGTCTGCTGCGGGGACGCGTAAAAGCCGAAGTTAGCCAGGTGGGCGTCACCGCAGGCGGGCACCACGATGGTGCTGTGTGGATCCCGCGCCAAATCGGCCGCCATCAGTGCCGCTGTGCCGCGGTAGAACGCAAAGGGGCTTTCTGCCATGCGCTCTGCTCGCAGCGGCACGAGCTCTGGCACGCGGGTCGCATTCTGTTCCCTCAGAATGCCCAGTGGATCCCGCGCGCCACCCGAAAGCTGCGCCAGACTCTGCCGCGGCACGCGCTGTCGCAGTCGTCGACCCGCTTCGAGGCGCTCGGCAACGGTGGGCAGCGGTTGCCACTGATCGGTGTCGCCTGCTCCGGCAAGCTGCCGTGTGTCGAGGGCCTGATCCACCGGGGGCAGATGGTTGAAATCTCGGGAGCTGCTGGGCTGGGCATCGGTGCGCATGGTTCATTGTGACACCGCCATGAAAAGATATTGGTATGACGAGCGGAGCCGGGCGGTATGCACCCAGCCCTTCCGGCGACCTGCACCTCGGCAATCTGCGCACCGCCATGCTGGCGTGGCTGTTCGCGCGGAGCAGCGGCCGCGCGTTCCTGATCCGCATCGAAGACCTCGACCGCGCCCGTGACGCCGGCGCCGCCGACCGCCAGCTCGCTGATCTTGCAGCGCTGGGTCTCGACTGGGATGCACCACCGGTGCTGCAGAGTGAGCGTGCCGCAGACCACGCCGCGGCAATCGCGCGCCTCGATGCGGCGGGGCTCGTGTATGAGTGCACTTGCACCCGTCGGGAAATTCTTGAGGCACCCTCGGCACCGCACGCGCCTCCCGGTGCTTACCCGGGCACCTGCCGTGATCGCACCCCTGCCGAGCGTGCTGCCGCCCGTGCCGCGATCGCGCCCAGGCTCCCTGCGCTGCGGCTTCGCGCTCCCGCAGGCCCCCGCGAAACGCACTTCAGCGACCGCATGCTCGGCACGGTGACCGGCACGGTCGATGATCTGGTGCTGCGACGCGGTGACGGTGCCGTCGCCTACAACCTGGCGGTGGTGGTTGACGATGCCGCGATGGGGGTGGATCAGGTTGTGCGCGGCGACGATCTTGCCAGCTCGACCCCCCGACAAATTCTGCTGCAGCAGCTGCTCGGTCTCCCCACGCCCGAGTACGCGCATGTACCGTTGGTGCTCGGGCCCACCGGCGCGCGGCTCGCAAAACGCGACGGCGCAGTGACCCTCGCTGATTTGGCGCGTGAGGGTGTTGACGCTGCCGCGGTGCGGGCACAGCTGGCGGTATCGCTGGGGCTCGCCACCCCTGGGGAGCGACCCGACATGGCCCTGCTACTGACGCGCTTCGACCCGGCCGCGCTGCCCAGCGAGCCCTGGGTGTGGCGCTAGCCGCCGCTTAGCCTGCGGCGAGCGCCAGGCGCAGCGCGACGACCCGGGTCGCGGCCTCTTGCAACCGCTCCGCGGGCAGGTTGCCAGATTCAACTGCGGCGGTAACCCCGTCGATGACGGCGCTCAGAGTGGCTGGATCCGCGCCGCGCATCAACAGCGCAAGATCGGTGCCGGCGTTCAGAGAGGCCACGGTCAGCGTTACCAGGTCGCTGTAGGCGGGCACCCCTGAATCAAGCAGCATGCCGAGATCGTCAGAGACAATCACCCCTTCGAATCCCAGGTCGTCGCGCGCAATCGCGTGCCAGGTGGGGGAGAGCGAGGCCGGGCTAGGATCCACCGCGGTGAATGCGAGGTGGCCCACCATCAGCAACTGTGCGCCCGCGTCAATGCCGGCGCTGAAGGGTTGCGCGTGCGAGGCTTGCCAGTCGGCGAAGGGCAGATCTGTCTGCGGAATACCCGCGTGTGAGTCTCCCGGTGCGGCGCCGTGCCCCGGGAAGTGCTTGAGCGTTGACGCGACCCGGGTGGGAGGCGCTTCGGTGAAGTCGTCTGTGCCCTGTTCGCCGGTAACCGCTGCAGCGACATGGGAGGCGGCAGTTGCGAAATCAGTGCCCAGGGCGCGCGAAAACATGAAGCTTCCCTGATCTGCAGAAACATCTGCCACGATGCCAAAGTTCACGGTCACTCCCGCCGCTGCCAGCAACGCGGCACGCTCGGTGAACGCGGCTTGCGTGGCCGACGGATCATCGTATTTCAGGGTGTCCGCGCCCGGCAGAGTGTCCCACGGCAGGCGGGTGACCGTTCCCCCCTCTTCGTCAATGCTGATGAGGAGAGGCAGCGTCGGATCAGGGGAAAGCGCCGCGGTGAGTTCGGCCAGCTGTGCGGGGTCGCCGCTGACGTTGCCCGACATGAGGATGAAGCCACCCAAGCCGAACTGCTGCACAAACGCGGCGGCAGTGGTCGGATCGGCCGTGGGCGTGGTGCTCATCAGCACGCTCGCGACGCGTTGGCGTAGAGGCCAACTCTCCACGATGGTGGTGGCTTCCGCCAGCCGCGCCTCAGCCGCCGTCGGGGGTGGCGCAGCGATTTCGGGCGCTGCGGTGGTGCGCTCGGGTGCGGGCGGGGTGGCCGCTTCGGGCGCACACCCGGTCAGGGCAATGAGGGCCACGCTGGCTGCTGCACCCGCGAGGTGCAGCAGCCACGTCACGCGTTCCCGCGGCCGGCGACGCGTCTGCGACATCAGACACACCCGGCGATCACGCTGCGCTATTCCTACTACTTCTTCAGTGCACGGATGACGCGGGCGAGCGCGCGTCCCGCGACGCACACGAAGGGGATGCCCACGGCGAGCAGTGCGACCGTGTTTGGTTCAAAGCGCGTATACCCGTCGCGGGTGACGTATGACCCGACTGGAATCGTGTAGCCACCGCCACCACCGCCCGAGCCCTGCCCGCTCTCACCCGCCTGACCTTCGCCGGCACTGAACGCAAAGCCGGTGGTTGCCACCGGCACAATCGTGGTGCCGTCGATGATGATGAGTTCTCCGTACGCAGTCTGTACGCCCAAAGAGGAGACGGTGTCGGCAATGTGTGTGGTGAGATTCGGCATACCTCCAGCGTATGCGAGAAACTCAGCTGTGCGGCGTGGAATATCCATGCACCGCGGCGGGCGCCGGACGTTTCGCTACGACGTTATCGCCGGATGATTGGTGCTTGAGGCGCCGGATCACCCACGGTATCAGGTGCTGCCTCGCCCACACGACATCCTCCGTGCGCGCCTGCCGCCAGGTGCGCGGCGGCAGTGGCGGCGGATCGAGCGGTTGCAGATCGTTCGGTACGTTCAGTGCCGCGAGTGCCGCCCGCGCGATGGTGTGGTGTCCGAGCGCGTTGAGGTGCAGGCGGTCGTCGGCCCAGTAGCGAGTGTCTTGCAGCTCCTCGATCGCCCACTGATCCACCACGATGCAATCGTGCCGCTGCGCCACCTTGCGGAGGTTCTCGTTGTAAATTGCCACCTTGCCGCGGATGGAACGAAACACCGGCTGAAACGCGACATCGACACCGGTAAAGACCATCACCGTTGCGCCGCTTTCGCGCAGCTTGCGCAACAGGTATTCGAGCTGCAACGCCACCGCGTCCGGGTCGCTGCCCGGCCGAATCACGTCATTGCCGCCCGCGCAGACGCTAACCAGATCGGGGCGCAAATCAAGCGCGGGGCTGAGCTGTTCTTCTGTGATCTGGCGGATCAGTTTGCCGCGCACCGCCAGGTTCGCGTAGGCGAAATCGTTGCTGTACCCGGCGAGCACTTCTGCGAAGCGGTCCGCCCAGCCGCGCAGGCCGCCCGGGCTGTTGGGTTCTGGGTCGCCGACCCCCTCGGTGAATGAATCGCCGATGGCCACAAAGCGCGACCACGGCAGTTCAACCGCTGGTGCTTCGTGTGCGGCGGGCGGGCTCGCGGGTGCAGCGTCACTCGTGCTCGTCCCTGCGTGTTCGCTCACTGCTGCCGCCCCCTGAGTCTGTGTCGTGCGCAGATAGTGCACCGCTATCCTAAAGCGTTGTGACCGAATCGAGCGATGCTTTGCACCTCCCGGGCACGAGTGCAGCCGAGCATTTGCCGCCCGCCTACCCTGAGCGAGCCGCCCGCGGTACCGCGAGCACACTGCGTGCCTGGCAGGAAGAAGCGATCAACCGTTATCTCGAGTTGCAGCCGCGTGATTTCTTGGCGTCGGCGACGCCCGGTGCGGGGAAGACGACGTTTGCGCTGCGCCTCGCCGCAATTCTGCGAGCGAGCCGCAGCGTTTCTCAAATCATTGTGGTCGCGCCGACGGAGCATCTGAAGACACAGTGGGCAGATGCCGCTGCGCGCGCTGGCATTCGCTTGAACCCCGCCTATACGAACGGTGACGGGCTCGCCTACGGGCGGCACTTTCACGGAGTTGCCGTGACGTACGCCCAGGTTGCGATGAAGCCGGTGCAGCATCGTCTGCTTGCCGAGCGCGAAGACACCCTGGTCATTCTGGACGAGGTGCACCACGGCGGCGACGCGCTGAGCTGGGGTGACGCGATTCGTGAGGCCTACGGCACCGCGACCCGGCGTCTGTCGCTCACCGGCACACCGTTCCGCTCCGACGACGCCACTATTCCGTTTGTGCAGTACGCGCCGCAGGGTGACGGTTCGCGCGTATCGGTGACCGACTACGACTACGGCTACGGGCGGGCACTCGCCGACGGGGTCGTGCGCCCGGTGATTTTCATGGTGTACGCGGGGGAGATGCGTTGGCAGACTTCCGCTGGCGAGGAGATGCAGGCGCGGCTCGGCGAGGGCAATACGAAAGACATCACCGCGCAGGCTTGGCGCACGGCGCTCGACCCCTCTGGCGAGTGGATCTCAAAGGTGCTGCGAGCGGCTGATCGGCGCCTCACCGAGGTGCGGCACCACATCCCTGACGCTGGCGGTCTGGTGATTGCCACCGATCATGCTTCGGCGCGCGCCTACGCCGACATTCTGCAGCAGATTACGCGGCAAGAAGTGGCGCTGATCCTGTCAGATGACGCGAGCGCGAGCGAGCGGATCGACGCGTTCTCTGCGGGAGACAGTCGGTGGATGGTTGCCGTGCGGATGGTGTCCGAGGGTGTTGATGTGCCACGTCTGGCGGTCGGCGTATACGCGACGAGTTCGTCGACGCCGCTGTTTTTCGCGCAGGCCATCGGGCGTTTTGTGCGCAGTCGCCGGCGAGGCGAGGTCGCTTCGGTGTTCATTCCGAATGTGCCGACCCTCATGCAGCTGGCGGCAGAGCTCGAGAAAGAGCGCGGGCACGTGCTGGAAGGCCCGAAGAGCGCCGAAGAGATGTGGGACGCCGAAGCCGCGCTGCTCGCCGAAGCGGAACGTGAGGAGCGCGCCTCATCCGAGCTCACGGGTGAGTTTGTCTACCAAGCGCTGGGTTCTGACGCGCACTTCGACCGGGCACTGTTTGACGGTGCGGAATTCGGTGGCTACGCGGAGGTGGAGAGCGAGGAGGAGCTCGACTTTCTTGGGTTCCCCGGAATTCTCGAACCGCAGGAGGTGCGCACGCTGTTGCAGCAGCGGCAGGCGCGCCAAGCCAAGCGGAGCGCCGCAAAACAGGGGATCCTTGAGCATGCGCCAGAGCGGGCGGAAGCCCCCGGCGCCCTGCACCGTACCCTGGGTGAGCAGCGCAAGCTCCTCAATAGCCTGGTGGGAATGTACGCCAAAGTCTCCGGTGAACCGCACGGAGCGATCCATAGCGAGCTGCGTCGGGTGTGCGGTGGTCCACCGGTTGCACAGGCGAGTGTGACCCAGCTGCAGCAGCGGATTGAACTGCTGCGGCGGCGCCTCAGCGGCTAACGCGAGCGACGCGCTCGGTGTGTGGCGCCGATTCGTGCGGGTCTGGAATTCGTGCTAGGTTATTCCCTGTTCGCCGGAGCGATTCGGTGAAATGTTCGCGCGGGTGGCGGAATGGCAGACGCGCTAGCTTGAGGTGCTAGTGCCCGTATTAGGGCGTGGGGGTTCAAGTCCCCCTCCGCGCACG
>CAZTBS010000055.1:0-3109 GCA_964612125.1 uncultured Leucobacter sp.
TGAAGATTTTTAATTTACGTCCTCCCTTTATGGGAGGATTTTTTTATGATAAAAAACTTAGTCATGACTAAGAAAATGCTTGCAATGTCCACAGGTGGACGTTAGAATATACAGCATAAGGACGCAATAGGGCGACCCTTAATAAGCCATTAAACTAGGTGAAATATGAAAAAAGTTGTTGCTTCAAATCAAAAGGGCGGTGTGGGTAAATCTGCAATCATTTGCCAGTATGCACACTATTTAAATTCTTTGGGCTTGCGTGTATTAGTCATTGATCTAGACCACCAGAAGAACACTACAAAAGCATTGATTACTGGCGGGGCTGTGACTGTAGCTAATGTATCTGCATTCGACATGCTGACCAAAGAAGATCAAACTATTTCAAATCCTGAAGCCTTTACTTTGGTACAAGCAACACCAGAATTAACAGCTATTGAAAAAAATGGCACTTTGCATAACAACTTTGCCACCAATTACCAGAAGTTTTTAAAATCAGTTGATTCTTTATTTGATGTTTGCCTGATTGATACCAATCCAAATCCCGACATTCGCCAAGTAGCTTCATTAATTGTTAGTGACTATGTTTTAAGTCCAATTCAATTGAATCAGGAAGCTATTGACGGCATCGGCGGATTACTCAAGCAGATCCAAGCGATTAATCAAAAGCTAAACCCAAATTTAAAATTAATCGGCATCCTTCCGAATATTGTTGAACCAACTCCATTTCAGAAAGACAACCTAAAAGCTATTGTTCAGCATTTTTCAAAGTACCTGATCAAAAACTCAGACGGTAGCTATGCCTTCGTTAAAAAAACGACTGCAATCGCTGAAGCGCAAGCGCAAGGCATACCTACAAATAAATTGGGTAAAACTAGCGGTTTTACCGCATGGGCTGAATTAAAAACAGTTTTTGAAAGCATTAACAAGTTTGTGGAGATTTAAGGAATGTTAGATTTATCAGCTTTGGAAGGTATTGATCTAGGTAATTCTGCACCAGTAGCAGACGGAACACCTAAACAGATTCCACTTACAGATATTCTTGAAGATCCAGATCAGCCGCGTGTTGAGTTTCCAGAAGATCAGATGCAAAAAATGGTCGAATCAATCAAGGCTCGTGGAGTTAAAACACCAATTAGTGTTAAACCCCACCCAACAGAACAAGGCAAGTGGATCATCAATTATGGAGCTAGACGTTTTAGAGCTTCAGTGATGGCTGGCAAGGAAACTATCCCTGCTTTTGTTGATAATGATCATGATGATTATGATCAAGTCATGGAGAATAAAGAACGCCTTAACCATTCACCTATTGAGCTTGCACTTTTCATCCAAAAGAAAATTAAGCAAGGTGAGAAGAAAAACGTAATCGCTAAAAAGTTAAATGAAGATCCTGTTTTCATTTCTACTCACTTAGCTTTAGTAGATATGCCAGAATGCTTATCTAAGGCTTATGATGCAGGTTTTAAATCTCCAAAGACTTTGTATGACTTACGCAAACTTTGGGAATCCTTCCCTGAAGAAGTAAACGCTTGGGTGGATGAATCTTTAGAGAATGGTCAGGACATTATCAGATCTAGAGTTCAGGCTTTATCTAAAAAGTTAAAAGAACCTAAGCAAGCTGAAGTGACTGAAGTAGATCAAGAACCACAGGCGCAAGAAAGCCAAGAGCAAACCGCCATTATTGATGATAATGAATCTTTCAATTTTGAGGGGGATGATCAAGCTGAAGCGACTGAAGAACCAGAAGAACCAGAAGTTAAAAAACTGATGGATCAATCGAATCAGAAAGAGCAGCCAGAAGCTAAAGAAGAAGATCCAGACAAAATCAAAAAACCGCTTTTAGTTGTTATTCATGACGGCCGACAAGCGAACCTGATGCTAAATAAAAAGCCTACTTCTTTGGGTTTTGCATGGATCAAATACGAAGATGGAACAGAGGTATCTGTAGATTGCAGCAGCCTTGAAATCGAGTATTTACAAGAAGCCTAAACCTATCAATGGAAAAAGACCTTGCTTATGCAAGGTTTTTTTTGGGGCGGGTTATCCCGACCACCTAGCTTGATTACCCTTAGTCATGACTAAGGAGAAAAGAGGGAAAAAAGAAGGTATATAATCTAGGGCAGGATAGGCAGCAGCCGTTAAAAACCTTAATTTGTGTCACAAATAAAGGTTATACTATTCTTTCAGAATAGCTATCGAAAATATTAGTTTCGATAAAGGTACTGGAATCATGACGAAATCAAACTTGGATCAAGTTTTAAAATTTAGGGTTAGCAATGCCGTTTATGACTGGTGGCAAGCTAAGTGTGAGAAGCAAGGAATCAAGAAAGGTGAGCCTTTCCAGAAGGCTTTAGAAAACGCCTATAAAAAAGAAAATGATCCTAATTATTCAGGACAAGATTTTTCATTGAATCTGGAAAAGGACTTAACCGAAAAAATCTATCAGTTAGCTAAGTTTGAAGAAGTAGATCCAGACGACCTGATCAAAAAAATGATCAAGGAAAAGTTATCTGAAATAGAAAAAACGCAAGACGTTATAGATGTATTTGAAAAAACATCACGCAAAGAATTAAGGCTTAAACCAAGTTTGATGAAAGCCATTAATGAGAAAGCAGCACAGATCGGCATGAAACCGAATCAATATATCATTTCGGTTTTAACAGCTAATGTCACAAAAGATTCAATATTCTTTAGCCAGGAAGAAGCTCTTAAACTTGGCGAATCAAATAGTCAGCTTTTGGCGATTGGTAGAAACCTAAACCAAATGGCTAAGAATATGAATCAGGGTATTTATGAATCTTACGATAGAGAATTTGTCGAGCGAGTACATCAGCTAGTAAAAGCTCAAGTTAGGCATGTTTTCACTCTATTAGAGCGCAATAAAAAGAGGTGGGAATAATGGCTAACGGAAGCAGTAAGACTACCAGAGAAGTGCAAAGCACTTTGCTTGCTCATGGTGAGCAGCTACTTAACGGATCTAAAGTTAAGCGTGTTAATCAGACCCAAAGTTTAGATACTTTTTTAAATGATCTGTCTAAGCCTAAAAATGGATCTGGCCATTCAGCTAAATCAGCCCCTAAATCATCTCCAAATAGCGTTAAGGCAACTTTAA
>CAZTBS010000055.1:3119-6460 GCA_964612125.1 uncultured Leucobacter sp.
AAATAGAATCAGTAAAAAGACCCCTGAAGTAATGGTCAAGGTTACTGGTGGAGGTAATTCTATGGGGAAGGTGAAAGCCCACATGGGATATATCACACGGAATGGGCAATTAGAGGGAATTGATCAGGACGGAAATAAAGTTAATGGTAAGGATGATATAGAAGATACTGCTGAAGATTGGCAAATGTCAGGTACACCTATTTCTGATGAAGAATCTAAATATAAGCAGGCTTTTAATATTGTGTTATCTATGCCGAAAGGTACGGATGAAAAAGGCGTTTATGATGCTGCAAAAGAATTTGCAGAGGAACATTTTAAAGACCATAAATATATGATGGTGCAGCATACCTTTACCAATGACCCTTCAAAAGATCCAAGTGAAAACCCGCATGTGCATGTTGTTGTTAAAGCTGTTTCTGAAAAAGGTGATCGGTTAAATATCAGGAAGGCTGATCTTCAGGAATGGCGAGAAAGTTTTGCTGAAAAATTAAGATCCAGAGGGATTGAAGCGAATGCGACAAAACGTATAGCTAGGCTTCAAAAAAATAGAAGTGATAAGCAGTCAGTTAAACAAATGAAAGAGCAGGGCAAATCGTTTAAGCGATATGGTAAAAATAAGGCAAGTCCAGAACGTGTCCAGAAAGCTAAACAGCAAGAAAAAGAAGCATTGACGCATTACAAGGAAATTACTAAAGCTCTATCACAGTCACCAGATCCGCAAGATAGAAAACTAGCAGTTGATCTAGTGGACTATTTACGGAAACAGGTAGAAGTGAAAAAACCAACGCCACAGCCACAGATTCAACCTAATAAGCTAGATCTTCAACACGGAAAGAACAAGGGGAAAGAGCAAGACCGTTAATAATATAAGGGAAGGATAAGGCGCAATACTGTGCTTTAGTGCCCTTTAAAAATCCTTAATTTTCTGAGCGGGCATACCTAATTTAAACATCCTATTAAGCTCAAAAATTGCATATTTTAAATCTTTTTCAGGTATATGCTTAACATCAAAATATTCAATTTGGCCAAATCTCGCTTTATATAATGCAATTCGTTCTATTCTGTGTCGTTGCATCTGCACTGTTGACGACATAATTCGATCCATTAAATAGAATAAGTAATACGATGTGATCTGCATACTGTCTTTAATCATAAATCCATGATTTTTTGTACTTTTATAGTCATATAGTGTTTCATCAATACAAATATCTGCATCTATCCCCCCTAGTGCAACACGGATATTTGCAGAATATCTGGGATTGTATGTGATCAGACTATCAGGCTTAATAAGACCATTCTTAATGAATACATTATAAAAATTTTTGACTAGGGAAGATATATCTTCGTAAACCACGTTCTCCGTTGGTTTTAGTATGTCTTTCTTTGTTGCTACTGGTAGAAATCCAGATCGCCATAGATTTTCTAATTTAGCCAAAAGAATAATTCCACCAATAAATTCTTCATTTAGTTCTAAATCGTTTGATTTATTAGCTAGTAGAAAATCTATGTGATTTTGAATTTTTTTATACAATACCAAAATGCTTTTATTTTTAGTTTCCTCTAGAAAGCTGATAATTTTAGGTTGCTCAAATTCCTTAGCACTCAATTCAGTATTCGTGTAGTACGCACAAATTATTTTAGATAAGTAGTCAAATGCTGTACCAACCAAGCCTGAATCATAACTACTCGTTAATTTATGTTCACTCATAACTTCATAATTAGTAAAAGGAGGAATACCACTGTAAGTTTTGAAATCTTTTTTTTGGGGTGCGACACTTTTTATAATTTCTTTTACTTCCTTGCACTTAGGATCTGAAGATTTCAGTATCGACATTAAAGACATATTTTATACTCTTTATCCATATAGTTACTATTCAAACAATTTTAAAGATACTAAAGACTAGATTGAAAAATCTAAGTTTTTATTCTTTCTAATGCAAATTGAATCTTTTCTTTGGGGCAGTACTGCTTTTGGGAAAATTTTTCCATTACAGCCGATCCAATAATTTTTTTATCTGTATTAAAGAAAAATATCTCTAAGTCATAATGTACATTGACCATATTAAAACAGGTATAAATCGGCTTTTTCCACGTAAAGACTAAAGGCTTTAATGAAGGATTTTCTTTAAAACCTATTTCTTGATCATGCTCCCTATATAGGTACAGAGCCGTTAATTTTTTTCCATTAAAGCTAAACGTCTTTACTTCTTTATCTTGATCAAAGTAAGGGTTGTAAACCTGTTTAAAGGCCATAACAGACACTACTATTAAAAGAGCTATAAACGCTGCATATTTTAATTTCAATTCCTGTTATTCCTTTTAGCCAGGTGGCAAGTCACATGAAAAAAAATTGTCTTAGTCATGACTAATTATTTAACACTCATAAGTTGATCCCATTTAAAGTAATTAGGAGACAGCTTATTACGTGACATATTCCAATTTCTATCAGGTAGCATACTGGCACCTAATCCTATTTTTCTCTTACCAAATTTATTCTGTATATCATCGAGTGAATCCATAAGTTTATTACTTGATTCTATCTTGTTCATGTCCGTGAATAAGTCATAAATATGAGTGGCTTTAGGTTCAAGACAAGTGAGGATAACTCCACATTTTTTAAATCCAATATTCTTCTGGTATAGCTGATCAACCATTGAGGTAGCAATTTTAGAAAGTAATAAACTATTGTCTGATGGATCGGGTAAAGCGTAAGACAAAGATTTATTATAAAAAGGCTCAGAAGTATCAAATGGATTAGATTGAACAAAACTAATAATACAGCCACATAGTAAATTTTCACTTCTTAAACGGCTTACGGCATCCTGAACATAAAGCGTAATCGCTTCTTTAAGATCCTCACAGCTATAAACTTTCTGGCCAAAGGAACGGCTTGCTATTATTTGTTTTTTTGCTTTAGTACTTTGCTCAATTTCAATGCAAGAAATTCCCTGTAATTCTAATAGAGTTCTGTGCATGACTACAGAGAATTGATCTCTAATCATTAAGGGTGAAGCACAAACAAAATCTAGAACTGTATTAATGCTTAGGCTATTCAGCTTTTTAGTATGCTTTCTACCAATCCCCCATACTTCACTAACTTCTATAGATTGATATAAGCCCTCAATCGAACAATAGTCCATTGAAACAAGGTTACATACACCTTTTAAATAACTATTCTTTTTAGCGATATGATTAGCCATTTTTGCTTCTGTTTTAGTCCGTCCAATTCCAATACAGGCCGGCAAACCTAGCCAATTAAAGATGAATGGTAAAAAAAATTATATGTCATAATTAGATGTCCTTTTTTAGGAGGGCTTAGTTTTTTGTACCCAGTTTAAGAA
>CAZTBS010000056.1:0-6189 GCA_964612125.1 uncultured Leucobacter sp.
TCTGCTCATCTTGTCCTTAGTCAAGAGCGGTAGCTGGGCCCGCGACATCGTTGGCGGATAGCAGAGAGGGGTGATGCCATGACGTGAATCAAGCGTATTTTTTGCCAAGGGGCCTTCCACAACGCCCCGCCACCGCCAATGTAGAGGAGATCGAGAAATGACCGAGATAAAGAAGAACGTCTACTTGACGCTTCATAAAAACTTCGTCCGCACGGACATCGAGTACACCGACAAGGTAACCGGGGAGTCCAAAACCTTCAACCAGGTGACGCTGCCAAAGGGCACCACCATCGACGGCATCGACGTCGGGTGCTACCAGTTCAGCCCGCTGTTCGTCAACGAATCGCGCTTCAGGGGCGAGAATTTCTGCGACATCCCGATGCTCGCCGACCGAGAGGTTTGGCTTAAGAGAACCGTTCTCGACGGTGAGGGAAACCCGGTGCTCGATGACGCCGGCAAGCCCGAGCACGACACGGTGAAGGTTATGCCGCAGGAGATCAAGGACGCCGTCGACAAACAACGCAGCGACTACCTGCAGGCCCACACCCACGACCGCGAGTCCCGCACGCAGCGGGCGGACCTAGGCGGCAAAGCCCAAGCAGCGCGTAACGGTGCGGGCGCACTTGAAGGATCTTCTCAACCGCAGCGCAATGCGCAGATGCGATAGGTGCATGCGTTATGGAAAAGACTCTAAAAAGAAACAGTCCGAAGGCGGTGCGCATCGTGCTCGCGGCGCTTATCGCCCTGTCCGGACTTGCGGGAGTGTTTGCGCAATGCAGAACCGCAGACGCTTCTGAATCCGTTGATTTAAGCATTGGCGGGGAGATCTACTACGCGGGCTTCGGAACAAACTGGATGCATGCCGACGGCAAGATGGCGTACTGCGGCAATCCGAGCGCTGCGACGCCATCTTCGGGAAGCTATTCGAAGCAGACCGTCTCAGCCCCGAGCGGTCGCGATACCGAAACCGCTGCCGACTTGTGGTTTAGCTACGGCAGCCCCGGCTTCGAGAAGTCCCTTTGGCCTGACACCTGGTACGACGGCGGAGAGATGACCGATAGCCGCTATGCGGCGCTCGCCCACATCCTGTTGTCCGACACCTTCTCGAGCAACGGCGACTATGCGCTGTACGGTTGCAGCCAGGACTTCAAGGACTGGGCGCGCCAATACGTCATCGGCTTTGGCAGCGACGGCTCCGAGATCAACCCGAACGCGACAGGACGTCAGATCGCAGCGCGCATGGGAGAGGCGCCCGGCAACTTCGAGGCGTTCATGCTCTATACCGGCGAGGGTACGCAGCTTATCCTGTCGTTCAAGTACACGCCCTATGGTGCGGTCGAGCTGATCAAGCTGTCTTCCAATCCCAGCGTGACCAATGGCAACGACTGTTATTCGGTCGAAGGCGCGGTTTACGGCGTCTACTCCGATTCGGGCTGCACCAAGCTGGTGAAGCCCATGACGACCGATGCCAACGGCTACGCCAAGGCAGACGAGCTCGAGGTAGGTAAATACTGGGTCAAGGAAGTGACTCCCTCTAAGGGCATGGCGCTCGATGAGACTATTTATCCTGTGACAGTCAAATCAGACGAGACCACGGCAGTCAACGGCGGCACGGTCACCGACTTTGCCCGTACCGACCCGGTGGGCATGCTGGTGGGAAAGGTCGATGCGACGACCAACGTGTACAGGCCCCAAAGCGTGGCAGACCTTTCCGGTGCGCAGTTCAGCGTGAAGTACTACGACGGCTATTTCGGTACGGCTGAAGATGCTGCAGCATCGGGCGAACCCACGCGCTCGTGGACGTTCGCGACCGACGAGGACGGGTTCGCCTACTTCTCCGACGAGTTCAGGGTCGCGGGTGACGCACTCTACTACCAGACCAACGGGACCACGGCATGCATGCCGCTAGGTACTGCGATTATCGAGGAAGTCAAGGCACCCGAGGGCTACAACCTCGACGACGGCGTTGACCCTGCCAACCCGCCTAAGAGATTCTGCGTTCAGATCACCAGCGACGGAATCATCGGCGAGAGCGTGTACTCATGGAACAGCCCCGAGGTTCCCGACACCGTCCAGCGCGGCGACTACCGCCTGTTCAAGGAGGTTCCCACCAACAACGACGACGAGGACCAGGAGCTCACACGCATTGCCATCGAGGGCGTGCAGTTCCAGATCATCAACGAGAACGAGAATGCGGTCGTGTCTCCTGACACGGGCGAGGAAGTGGCAACCGGCGGCATCGTCTGCACGCTTGCGACCGACGAAAACGGTTTCGCCTCCACCAAGACACATGTACCTGCGGGCTGGAGTGCGGCCTTGGCCTACGGCGAGTACACGGTGCACGAAGTCATCCCCGACGACGTGGCCGCACGCGTGAAAGCGGAGTACGGCATCACGCTCATCGGCGTGGACGACTGGAAGGTTACGATATCTGCCGAGGGCCAGTACGACCCGGTGCAGATCGTGGCGAACCACATCCCGCAAACCCCGCTCACCATCCAAAAGGTCGACAGCACCACGGGCAGGTCAATCTCGCTCGCATGCAGCTTCCAGATTTTCGACGAGGAAGGCAAGCTTGTCACCTACACCGACCATATGAATGAGACCGTCATCAATACGTGGACTACCATCGGCAAGACAGGACATGTGACGCTTCCCATGAAACTCGATGAGGGGACCTATACGATTCACGAGGTTGCTGCACCGGAGGGGTACGTCTTGGGCGATCAAGACATCCCTTTCACGGTTGACGAGTACCGCACGTGGGATAACCCCATCACCGTCACCTACGCCGATGCGCCCATCCGCGCGGAGATCCAGCTGCTGAAAACCGACGGCACCAACGAGACGCCTGTTGCGGGAGCTGAATACTGCATCAAGGTCGAAGGTGACGTGGTGACAGGCGACGGCACCGTGCGCTTTACCGACGGCCAGGTCGTCGGCTATGTAACCACGGATGCAGACGGCAAGGCTTCTATCGATAATTTATATCTGGGCAACTACGTGGCCTACGAGACCAAGAGCCCCGAGGGTTGGGTGCTTGATACGCAGGAGCACCATATCGGTATCGTGACTCGGGGACAGTTGGTTCCTGTGGTTGTCGAATCGCTTGATACAGTTGACATACCTACCACCTTGCAGCTGCTGAAGGTCGACTCGACCGATACGAGCAAGGCGCTTAGCAATGCAACGTTCCGCATCGCGCAGACTGCGCCAGCCATCACCGATGAGGTCGATCCCGGCTTCAACGTCAACTGGGAATATGAGCTGACAACAGGCGAAGACGGTACGGCAAGTCTGCCTTACATGCCGCACGGCACGTTCAAAATCGAAGAGATCGAGGCCCCTGCGGGCTACTTCATGTCAGCGGATACCGAGCCCATATCCTTCAAGGTTGATGACCAGGGCTTCATCGGGCTAGACGTCGAAGGCGCGCAGTTCAGCGACACCCTCGAGCTTACGTTCGAGAACGCGCCGACCATCCTCGACATCACCAAGTGCGATGCGACTACGGGCAAAGAGCTGCCTGGTGCAACGCTCGTAATCACTGACAAGGATGGCAACGTCATCGAGGAATGGGTATCCACCGATACCGCCAATCGCATCATCGGCATCGAGCCTGGCGACTATGTGCTCACCGAGACTATCGCGCCCGAAGGCTACCTCGTGGCAACGTCTATCGAGTTCACGGTCGAGGAAACAGGCGACGTTCAGAAAGTTGAGATGAAAGACGACTACACCAAGGTTGATATCTCCAAGGCCGACATCGCCACCGGCGATGAACTGCCCGGTGCGCACCTGCAGGTGATCGACAAGGACGACAAGATCGTTGCGGAATGGGATACCGACGGCAAGGTTCATCGTATCAAAGGCCTTGAGCCCGGCAACTACACCCTACGCGAAACCAGCGCGCCTGATGGCTATGAGATCGCCGAAGATGTGAAGTTCACGGTAAAGGCCACGGGCGACGTTCAGAAGGTGGAAATGAAGGATAAGGCAACACCTGAAACGCCCGGAACCCCCAACAGCGACTTGCCGAAGACCGGCGACAATTTCCCCTGGTGGGCCTTCGCAGCCTTAGCGGGTGCAGCTGCTTGCGCTGGTGGAGCAATGTATCTTTCACGCAAGAGTGGTACCTCTGTTGATGAAGATGAGGACACTGAATGATTTCGATAGCGCTATGGCTCTTCGGCTTTGTATCAGGGTTGCTTACGCTAATCGCGCTCGCCTGCGCAAAGGTTAGCGGCGACTGCTCAAGAATCGAAGAGGGTTTCATCGATTAACCGCAGCGGCTGGATTCATTCCAGCCGCTGTTGCGTTATGTGCGACGTTTTCAGCCGTTGATTGCGGTCGAGCTGTATTCTGAGTTTGAATTCCAGCCGCAAGGTTATTGATGGGTATTTGACGATGGACAAGAGGGTTTAATGCCGTACTTTTCCGCAAAAGGATCTTCCCCATCGTCCCAGGCTTTAAGGAACTCTTCGTCTTCGAAGGGATCTTCCGCTAATCCTCTATCAATAAGCGTCTGGTTAAGCATCTCATAGACGTCCGCCATTGTCATGTCTTTGTAACCAAAACCGGCTTGGATCAATTCTGCCCACATTGCAGATGGGAAAACCGGCCTCAGTGTGCGCACGATTAGTTCATCGATTCTGCTTTCCATCTCACGCCTAACGGCAGATGGTTGCTGTTTGTATTCTTCCTGCGAGATACCGTGGGACGATAAAACCATCTCCAAAGTCTTTCGATAATCTGTATGTTCGAGTAGGTGGTGAGAGTAGCTATGCCTTTCTGGGGTCAAGAACTCCTCCCTGTAAACCTCGCGTATCTTTGGGTCGTCTATTTCATCAAGAGGCCAGTCGAAATTGCCCGAAAGATAGCCTGGATTCACATTGAGCTTTTTGCCAATTTGGTCAAGGATTGCAGGGTTGATTTCTCCTGAGTCGATTGCGCGACGAATTGTCCGCTCACTGCAAATATAGTCATGGGCATCTTCTTTGTTGCCAGCCAGCCCGGTTATTGTCAGCCCCTTCGCTTTGCGAGCTTGGTCAAGGCGTTCTTTCTTCAGAGGAACCTTAAACAGTTTTTTCTTGGTCATATTTTCTCCAAAATCGGACAAAACGGGATTATATGTGTTCTATAAAGCCATAAATGTCCGTTGCACAATGAGTTTACGAACTTTAAAGGAATTGTGCAATAGGACAAATTTGGAGGTAATGGCGTGGATACGAAAGAGCAAATCATCGAGCGGCTTGAGGCTACTGGCGCTATGACGGCTGAGAATTACAACCATGAGGAATTGCTTGAAGGCGACAAAGTTTTTGAGCGGGCGCTTCTCAAAGAGGTGTTCCAAGATGAGTACAGTGATAGCCTTCGCGCCTACGACTTGGTCTCCCATGTGAAGAGCCGCGCTACACAACACGGCCTGAGCGACAATCAGGTGCTTTGCGCCTTGATTTATGATTTGGAGCACCTATCGCGCGAAATCGGGTCGCTGGTAAACGGCGCTCGCGGTGAGCAGCTTGCGCACTGGGCTCTTCAGCGTCTTCCCATTCACAACGAGAAACTTTGCAACATCCAACTTTGCCATGAGGGCGAAGAAGCCGAGTATGACGATATCGTTATCACGCCGCACGGGGTTTTCATCGTGGAGGCGAAGTTCTATTCGAGTGCAGTGGTAATTGATTCTGACGGCATGCTCAAGGGCAGGTACTCTCATCTCCCTGGGGCGTACAACGTTGGCGAACGCATGCAGTCGAAGGAGTACGTGCTGTGGAAGACGCTAGAGAATGCACTTGGCGGCTTTGTCACGCGCGACCAGATACACGGCGTGCTTCTTAACACCAACAAGTACCAGCAGATTGAGGATGAGTTCGGCCGCGTGCCCGTTAAGAGCTGCGGCAGTGTGAACTACTACATCGGCGACTTCACTTGCGAGGCATTTACCGAAGCCCAGATCCAGACGATTAAAGATGCGCTTTTGGATGCCGCCGTCGAAATAAGGCACGAGCCGGCGTTGGATTACGACCGCATCCGCAGGAACTTTGCTGAAACGCTCGTACTGCTGGATGGGGTGGCAAAGCGCCAACAAGCACACGAGATAGAGGTTGTTGAGGTCGAGAACCCCGATGCCCCTGTTATGCCAGCGGCGCAGTGCGTCTTTACGCTGCCCCGCTGGGCGAAGAATAC
>CAZTBS010000057.1:0-5954 GCA_964612125.1 uncultured Leucobacter sp.
CCAGCCCGGCGCCGGCCTGCACCAGCACCTCGTGGCCGCGACGTGACAGCTCGAAGACGCCCGACTGGGTGATGGCGACCCGGTTCTCGTTGTTCTTGATCTCGGTGGGAATGCCGACGCGCATGTGCTGCTCCGATGTTCGATGGTTGCGAGTGGGTACGGGGGCGGATCGGCCAGTCGCGCAGCGCTGCGGCGTCTCGTGGCGGGTGTTCCGCACACCCAACTGCGATGATTCTGCACTATATTCGTTTCAAGTTGATTAAGATAGAATTCTCTTCGGAAATAGTTGAATTCTTACTCAAAATCATTTGATTAGTGGGGTGCAGTGATGGATCGTTCGAAGAATCTGCGAGTCGAACCGGCCCTCGACGAGGTGGATCGCCTGATCGTCGAGGAACTGCAGCTCAATGGGCGCATGACCAACGCCGAACTCGCCGAGCGCGTGGGCATTGCCGCCTCGACCTGCGTCGCTCGTGTGCGCAGCCTGGTGTCGCGGCGGGTGATCACCGGGTTCACCGCGCAGGTCGACCCCGGGGTGATCGGCATGACCCTGCAGGTGCTGATCAGCGTCTCGATCCGCTCGGGCGCGCGCCAGCGCATCTCGGAGTTCATGGAGGAGATCCGGGGTCTGCCCGAGGTGATGCAGCTGTTCTTCCTCGGCGGGGTCGAGGATTTCATCATCCACCTCGCCGCACGCGATTCCGATCACGTGCGCGACTTCGTGATGGAGCACCTGTCGGCGCACCCCGCGGTGTCGTCGACGCGCACGAGCATCGTGTTCAGCCACCACCAGAACCCGGTGCGCATCGCGGTGTAGGCGCTGCCGCGTACCCAAGGCCGCTGGGCCAGGTCAACCTCCACCTCCACGTCTACTGGCCCGCGTCCGCGGCATTGCCGCCTGTGGCCTCCCGGCGTGCGCCGCTCAGTGCGGCCCGCTCAGTGCGCGGTCGGCGGTGTGAGCCGCAGTTCGTGCGCATCGAGGGCCTGCTCGGCGATGCGCAGCGCCGCACTGTCGTACTCGCCGATCGCCCGCTCTTCGAGCAGCGCGGCCCGCTGCGCCTCGAGCACCGCCCGTGAGAGGCGCAGATAGGCGACGGTCTCCTGCTGCCCGGGCGAGAGCTCGCCGCGCTGCAGGCGCGGCAGCGCGTAGCCGAGCGGGGCGACCGCCTCGTGCACGCCGCTCTTCACCCGGCGCACCACCTGCTCGGAGGGCGGATGGTACTCCGGGTCTTTCGCGGCGAGCGCGCGCTCGTGCGCGAGTTCGGCCTCGAGCGCGGCGGTGCCGGCCTCCGACAGATCGGTGTAGAGGTTCACCAGTTCCTGCGCGCGGTCGCTCGTGCTCGGGCCGCCGGGGCGGAGGCGGCGGATCACCGCCGGCAGCGACAGGCCATAGAGCAGCAGCGTCACCACGGCCACGATGAAGGCGATCAGTACGAGCTGCGTGCGGTAGGGCACACTCGTGGGGATCGACTGCGCGGCGGCGAGCGTCACCACGCCGCGCATGCCGCTCCAGCCCAGGGCGAAGCCGCCGCGCCAGCCCAGGCCCTGGTTGCGGGCGTGTTCGAGGTCTGCAGCGGTGCGTCGCGCCAGGAACTCCACGCGTCGCACCCGCACGGCCTGCGTGTCGGTGCCGGGGGCGGTCTCGGCCCGTTCGCGCACCCGCGTCGCCAGGCGCTGCATGCCGCTGGCCCGCGCCTCATGCCGGGTGAGTGAGCGGCGCAGGGTCAGGATCAGCGGCACCATGAAGCCCATGCGCAGCACGAGCAGCATCGCCACGACGGCGAGCCCGAGCAGGCCGATGTGCCCGAGGGTGACCTCGCTGTTGCCCACGTCTTCGAGTAGGGCGCGCAGTTCGAGGCCCATCAGCAGGAACACGCCGTTCTCGAGCACGAACTGCACGGTGCGCCAGTTCAGTCGCTCATTGGTGCGGGCAGTGGCGGTGAAGCGTTTGGCCGCGTGATGGCCCGAGTACAGCCCCGCCACGACCACGGCGATGACCCCCGATGCGCCGATGGCCTCGGCGGGCACGAAGGCGATGAACGGCACGGTGAAGGAGATCACCGTGTCGTAAACGGGGTTGCGCAGGCGGGAGCGCACCCACACCGTGACGAAGCCGATCGCCAGCCCGATCAGCGCCGCGACCGCGGCGGCGTAGACGAACAGGCCCATCGCCTCCCAGAACACGAAGCTGCCGGCCACCGCGGCGATCGCCGTGCGCAGGAGCACGAGCGAGGTGGCGTCGTTGACGAGACTCTCGCCCTCGAGAATCGCGACGAGCCGTGGCGGCATGCCGAGCCGTTTGCCGATGGAGGTGGCGGCGACCGCGTCGGTCGGGGCGACGACGGCACCCAGCGCGACGGCCGCGGCGAAGGGGATCGCGGGCACCAACAGGTGCAGCAGGGCGCCGACCGCGAGCGCGGAGAGCACCACGAGCACCACCGAGAGACCCGCGATCGGGACCAGATTGCGGCGCAGCTCGAGCACCGGCACATTGACCGCGGCGCCGTAGAGCAGCGGGGGCAGCACGACGATCAGGATCAACTCGGGTTCGAACTCGATCGGCGGAACCCCGGGCAGGTAGCCCACCCCCATGCCGAGCACCACCAGGATGAGCGGGGCGGCCACGCCGATGCGCCCGGCGAGGAGGGACACGCCAACGACCACGATGAGTGCTGCGGCCGCGATGAGCAGAATCTCCGGGACTTCCATGCACCGAGGGTATCGGCTCGGGGGCTGCCGCCGCCCGTCAGAAGCGTGCGCGCCAGTAGGGTGCGGGAACGAGCGCGGCGGCGTGCTCGGCGCCCAGGGCGTGCGCCCACACCGCCGGCAGGGCCGGGTTCACGAGCACCGGTCGTCCGACCGAGATCACCTCCGCCTGCCCGGTCGCGAGGATCCCCTCCGCCTGCTCCGGGCTGGTGATGAGGCCGACGGCGCCGACCGGCAGGCCGGCTCCGCGCAGGGCCGCGGCGATGGGCACCTGGTAGGACGGCCCCACGGGGATGCGCGCCTCGGCGACGTTGCCCCCGGACGAGGCGTCGACGAAGTCGGCGCCGTCGGCGGCGATCCACTGCACCAGCTGCCTGGCGGCGGCGGGGTCGAAGCCGCCCGTCACCCATTCGTCGCCCGAGATGCGCACGAGGATCGGCAGCTCGGGGTGCGCCGCCCGGATGCCGCGCACGATCTCGCGCAGCAGGCGGGCGCGATTCTCGGCGCTGCCGCCGAACTCGTCGTCGCGCAGGTTCGACAGCGGTGAGAGGAATTCGTGAATGAGGTAGCCGTGTGCGGCGTGGAGCTCGACCGCGTCGAAGCCGGCGCGCACCGCTCTGCCGGCGGCGGCCACGAAGGCGGCGATCACCTCGCGCACCTCGGCGGTGCTGAGCGCGCGCGGTGCGGCCAGCCCGCTGAACGGCACCGCCGACGGGGCCACGGTGGGCCACCCGCCCGCGGATTCGGGCACCGACCCCGTGGGAGCATCGCGCAGCCACGGGTGGGTCGAGGCCTTGCGCCCGGCGTGCGCGAGCTGAATCGCGAACCTCGCGCCGGAGGCGCGCGCGATCGGCAGCGCGCGGGCGAAGGCCGCCTCCTGCGCGTCGTTCCATAGGCCCAGGCAGTTCGGGCTGATGCGCCCCTCTGGCACCACCGCGGTCGCCTCGACCACCACCATGCCGGCGCCGCCGCGCCCGAGCGCCCCCCAGTGCACCAGGTGCCAGTCGGTCGGCACGCCCTGCTCGGGGCCCTGCGCGGCCGCCGAGTACTGGCACATTGGCGGCACCCACAGGCGATTGCGCACTTCGAGGCCGCGCACGGCGATGGGTTGGAACAGATGCGGATTCACCATGTCTCGAGCGTAGCGCGGCGAGGCATGCGAGCCGCAGGTGTGAGACGCTGAGTGGGCACTGCGACGCAGTGGATCAGCCCGCACCCCGGGCCGCACACGAAGAAGGGGCATCGCATGAGCCTGGGCCGAACGCTCGATGAGCTGCGCGCGAGCGGCGCGACCCCCGAGGCGGATGAGATCCACGCGCACTTCGAAGCCTGGGCTTGGGAGGCGAAGGGCCTGCGCCTCTACCCCGCGCAGGAGGAGGCCCTGCTGGGCCTCGCGCTCGGGTCGAATGTGATCCTGTCAACCCCCACCGGCACCGGCAAGTCGCTCGTGGCGATCGGCGCCCACTTCGTGGCGCTCGCCGAGGGCCGCCGCACCGTCTACACCGCCCCCATCAAGGCCCTCGTGAGCGAGAAGTTCTTCGACCTGGTGGAGGTCTTCGGCCCGGCGCGGGTGGGCATGGTGACGGGAGACACCTCGATCAACCCCGACGCGCCGATCCTGTGCTGCACGGCCGAGATCCTCGCGAATCTGGCGCTGCGCGACCGCGACACCGGCGGCGTCACCCAGGTGGTGATGGACGAGTTCCACTTCTACGCCGAGCCCGAGCGCGGCTGGGCATGGCAGGTGCCGCTGCTGCTGATGCACGGCGCGCAGTTCCTGCTCATGTCGGCGACCCTCGGCGATGTCGCCGATCTCGCCGCCGATCTGTCTCGCCGCACCGGGCGCGACACCGCGCGGGTCACGGGTGTGGAGCGCCCCGTGCCGCTGCACTTCGCCTACGAGGTGAAGGGCGTGCACGAGGTGATCGAGCGCCTGCTCGCCGACGGCGGCACCCCCGCCTACCTGGTGCACTTCAATCAGTCGGCCGCGGTCGAGCAGGCGCAGGCCCTCGCCAGCATCAGGCTGGTGGATCGCGCCGGCCGCGACGAGATCGCGGCCGCCATTGGCGGGTTCCGCTTCTCGACAGGCTTCGGACAGACGCTGTCACGCCTTGTGCGCGCGGGGGTGGGGGTGCATCACGCGGGCATGCTGCCCCGTTACCGCCGCCTCGTCGAGCAGCTCGCGCAGCGCGGGCTGCTGCGCGTGATCTGCGGCACCGACACGCTGGGAGTCGGCATCAACGTGCCGATCCGCACGGTGGTGCTGACGGCACTGACGAAGTACGACGGCACCCGCATGCGGCGGCTGTCGGCGCGCGAGTTTCATCAGATCGCCGGGCGCGCCGGGCGGGCGGGGTTCGACACCGAGGGTGATGTGCTCGCGCTGGCGCCCGAGCACGAGGTCGAGAATGCGCGATCCGCCGCGAAAGCCGAAGCGCAGAAGGCCGGCGGCAAGAAAGCGAAGCCGGTGAAGAAGAAGGCTGCGCCGCAGGGGTTCGTGGCGTGGAGCGAACAGACCTTCGAGAAACTCATCGCGGCAGAACCCGAGCCGCTGGTCAGCCGCATGCGGGTGACGCACGCGATGCTGCTCGGGGTCATCGCCCGCGGCGAGACGCACGAGGGCGAGGCGCTCGCGGTGATGCGCACGCTCGTGTTCGACAGTCACGAGCCCCGCGCCGAGCAGTTCGCGCACGCGCGCACCGCACTCGGCATCTTCCGCACGCTGCGCCAGGGCGGCATCGTCGAGGTGCACCGCGATGCGCGGGGGCAGCGCCTGCTGCGCCTCACCATCGACTTGCAGGCGAACTTCGCGCTGAACCAGCCGCTATCGCCCTTCGCGCTCGCCGCGATCGAACTGCTCGACCCCGAATCGCCCGATTACGCGCTCGACGTGATCTCGGTGATCGAGGCGACCCTCGACGACCCGCGCGCGATTCTGCGGCAGCAGGAGCACCGCGCCCGCGGCGAAGCCGTCGCCGCGATGAAGGCTGAGGGCATCGAATACGAGGAACGGATGGAACTGCTGGAGCAGATCACCCACCCGCAGCCCCTGAAGGAACTGCTGGCCGAGGCCTTCGACGCGTACGCGGCCGAGGTGCCGTGGGCGCGGGATTTCGCGCTCAGCCCGAAATCGGTGGTGCGCGACATGGTCGAGCGAGCCTTCGGCTTCCGCGACCTGGTGTCGTTCTACCAACTCGGCAGGTCGGAGGGGACGGTGCTGCGCTACCTCAGCGACGCCTTCCGCGCGA
>CAZTBS010000058.1:0-5776 GCA_964612125.1 uncultured Leucobacter sp.
AGGCGCGGCTCGGCGTAGCCGAAGACAAGACCCGCAACGCCCTGCGCCGCGACGAGCGCCTGCTGGCACTGCGCGTATTGGCCGGCGTGTCGTTGATGCCCACTAGCCAACTCACCGCGTTCGAGGAATCCCTCAATGGCCTGAAGAGCTGCTCGTCGCTGGATGAGCCGACGCTGGTCACGACCGCCGTCTGCCCGCACTGCCAGTTCCGCCCGTCCGCTGAGCAACTGGAACTGCTGCCCGCCGCCAACCGCCTGCACAAGCTGGACGACGATCTGGACGAATTGCTGGCCAACTGGCAGCAAACCCTGCTGGAGAACCTGGAAGACCCGTTCACCCAGGAGAGCCTGAGCCTGTTGCCCACCGCCAGCAAAAAGCTGATCGACGCCTTCCTAGCCTCACGCACGCTGCCGGCCCCATTGACCCAAGAGTTCGCCAACGCCGTGCAAGAGGCGCTGTCGGGATTGGAGAAGATCGAAGTCAAGAGCGACGAGATCAAGCAGGCGCTGCTGCAAGGCGGCTCACCCGCCACGCCGGACGACCTGCGCAAACGCTTTGATGCACTGATCAGTGACCGTAGCAAAGGCAAAGATGCCACCAAGCTGCGCTTCGTGATCGAGTGAAGGAGAACAGCATGCTGCTCAAATCACTGAAACTGACCAATTTCCTGAGCTTTGGCGAGTCCGCGCAGGTGCTAGAACTGCGCCCGCTCAATGTGGTGATCGGCCCCAATGGGTCGGGCAAATCCAACTTGATCGAAGCCATCGACCTGATTCGCTCCACGCCAAGCACCTCGGAGAAATCCAACCTGCTGGCGGCCATCCGCGATGGCGGTGGTGTGCGTGACTGGTTGTGGAAAGGCGCAATCAAAACACCACACGCAACCATTGATGCGGTATTCGACAACCCAAGAGCGCCCCAAAATTTGCGCTATGTGTTGAGTTTTTCTGAAGTGGGGCAACGCTTTGAGATCCTAGATGAGCGTGTCGAACACGAGCAGCCGGACTATGGACATACCAATCCCTATTTTTACTACCGTTTCCAGAACGGTCATGGCGTGCTCAACATCAAAGGCCATGAGCGACGCTTGCAGCACGAAGACATTGACTCCACCGCGTCAATTTTGTCTCAGCGCAAAGACCCCGATCAGTATCCAGAACTGACTTGGCTAGGTAATTCTTTCGGAAAGATGCGGCTCTACCGCGAGTGGACCTTTGGGCGCTACACCACACCAAGACTGCCGCAAAAGGCTGACTTGCCAAACGACCTGCTGGAGCCGGACGCCAGCAATCTGGGCTTGGTGCTCAACCGGCTGCGCCGCGATCCAGAGGTCAAAAAGAAGCTGCTCGACGCACTGCGCGCGCTGTACGACGGTATCGACGACTTCGATGTGCAGATCGAAGGTGGAACGGTGCAGGTGTTCTTTCAGGAAGGCAAGTACATCGTCCCCGCCACACGGCTTTCGGACGGTACCCTGCGTTACCTGTGCTTGCTGGCCATCCTTTGCCACCCCAATCCGCCGCCACTGATCTGTATTGAAGAACCCGAGTTGGGCCTGCACCCCGACGTTCTGCCAACGCTGGCCGACCTGCTCAAAGATGCGTCAGATCGCACCCAACTGATCGTCACCACCCATTCTGATGTGCTTGTCGATGCCCTGACAGACCAACCAGAAGCGGTCATCGTTGCTGAGCGCGGCCCGCAGGGAACCACACTGACCCGACTCGATGCCGACAAGTTAAAACCTTGGCTGGAAAAATACCGGCTGGGCCAACTGTGGACACGCGGCGAGATTGGGGGGACGAGATGGTGAAGTTGTACGTCGAAGGTGGCGGTGATACGGCAGCATTGAAAACTGCCTGCCGCGAAGGATTTACGACATTCGTCACCAAGGCCGGATTGAAGAACCGCCCACGAATCGTGGCATGCGGGAGCAGACGCGATGCGTTCGATTCCTTTTGCACAGCAATTGCCAGTGGCGAAGAAGCTTTTCTGCTCGTGGACAGTGAAGATCTCGTCAATGCTCAACACCAGCAAGGACAGCCGGATACCTGGCAACCATGGGCACACCTGAAAACCAGGCAGGGAGACGGCTGGGACAAACCGCAGCATTCCGCCGACACGGATTGTCACCTCATGGTGAAAATCATGGAAAGCTGGTTCCTCGCGGACAGGGATGCACTCAAAGCATTTTTCGGACAGGGTTTCAAGGAAAACGCCTTGCCTGCTGCCGACAACGCCATCGAAGGCATCGCGAAGCAGCAGGTCTATAGATCCCTGGAGCAGGCCACCAGTAACTGCAAGACCAAAGCCGTTTACGGCAAGGGCGAGCACTCGTTCAAGCTGCTGACGAAGATCGACCCGGCCAAAGTAATTCAGGCATCGCCATGGGCCAAGCGGTTCGTAGATGAATTGCGCAAGAAAATGGATGTTTGAGGTGCAACCTATGCCTATGACAACGAATGCAACCAGTAACTTGCTAGATCTGGCTGAGCAATTGGTTCATCGCTGCCGGCTCGCCGCACCCAGTCAAGCGGAAATTGGCAAGGAAGACGGCAATGGATATTGAAACCGCTGGGGCCATCAGGCTGTTTTTCCCCAACCCATCATTGACCTTGGTTTATTTCGAGGCGCTAGCCAATGCGCTGGATGCGGGTGCGACCGATGTGTCCATCGATATTGATGTACAGGCATTTGACAAGCCAGACACACTGAAAATTACGGTATCAGACAACGGCGATGGATTCACGGACGAGAACTTTGAGCGCTTTAGAAAACTGCTAAGGCCAAGAGATAAGTTCCATAAAGGCATCGGCCGCCTGGTATTCCTCAACTACTTTAGCCGGGTAGAGGTCAACAGCACCCGCGACAAGTGGCGCAGGAGCTTTATCTTCAAAGATGGATTCGATGGCAATGCACCACTTGAAATCCTGAAAGATGAGCAGCCCGCCAAAACAGCTTTGGCCTTCAATGGCTTTGCAAAAGATCGCGTCAAGTCCTATGACGATTTGAAACCTGACGCACTCAAGCCACTCTTGATCGAGCAATTCCTGCCGACGCTGGATGCGCGCAAGCGCGACGGTACGGCATTCAAAATTTCGATCAACTTGAACACCAAAGAAAGCAACGTCCAAAAAGAGTTCTTCCCACACGAAACGGTCATTACAGCAGATGACTTGCCATCAATGACAAAAATCACGATCCAGGATGATTCTCTGGATGCGATTTCGGCTATTGATATGTACTACCACATTGAGTCTGTGGCGGGAAAAGGCAGCGCTCTAACGGCATTCAGCATCGACGGACGCACGATTCCGGCCAACCTGATACCTCCGGCATCATTTCCGGCGGGCTATCTATGTGTTTTTCTATTTGAATCTGAAATTTTCCACTCCAATGCCGATAGCTCGCGTCAGAAGTTGGTGTTGCCCGAAGGGGTTCAAGAGGCACGGCTCTTCCGAGTGCTGCGTCGTGAGCTTGGAAAAGTACTTGCTCAGAAAATTCCGCAGATCACCGAAAGAAACGGAAAAATAAAAGAAAAGTTCGAAGAGCAGTTTCCTCATTTGCTTGGATTTTTTGAAAACGATACCGTCGGCCTGATTGATCGGGACGATGCTCTAGCGATCGCCCAGCAACGATTCTTCCGGGTCCAAAAAGAGATCCTTCAGAGTGAGAAGTTGAGTGAGACTGCTTATGAAAAATCTATGGAGCTTTCTTCTCGGACTTTGACAGAGTACATCCTGTATCGCGACAAGATCATTGGCCGGATGAAGGAGATGACGGCCGATAATGCCGAGGCTGAGATACACAACCTGATCGTCCCGAGGTTTAAGGAGTTTTCCCAAGATACCTTGTCTACCGAGATTTATCAGAACAATGCTTGGTTGCTGGACGACAAGTTCATGGTTTTTCGCACGATACTGAGCGAGAAAAGTATGGATGCTGTCATCAATGCCATCCGCCTGGATGACGAAAGCGTGGGAGATACTGGCCGGCCAGACATTGCCATGATCTTCTCAGCCGATCCGAGTGACGCTGCGCCGGTCGATGTCGTGGTAGTTGAAATAAAGAAGAAGACCGACGAAGAAAAAGATAATTTTTATGCGGTAAATCAACTGCTTGATCGCGCTGGAAAACTGGTGGCTTACTGCCCGAATATCCAACGGGTTTGGTATTACGCAATCATGGATATCAATGACACCACTGCCTTTCGGCTGCGGCAATTCAAGTGGACGCCCTTTTTCTCCAAAGGCAAAGTCTACTATCAGGAATTCGAAACCCCACATCCCGATGGGAGAATCATTCCCACGCCAACGTTTGTGGTGTCCTTTGATGCGATTGTTGCGGATGCCGAGTGCAGAAATCACACATTCCTTGAGATTCTGCGTGATGGTATGAAGAAATATGCCGAACAGCACGCCACGGGTTCGGAAGGAGAGCCGCTATGAGCACCTTCGCGGCTCAAGGCCTGACGGACATAGATTCTCTGGCGCTGGTTGTGCGCGACCCCGAGTCAAAGCGGCTCATTGGCGAGGCTCTGTCGGCGTATCGCGGCGGAGCTTTGCGATCCGCCATCGTTTCCACTTGGATCGCGGTGGACTACGACATCATCGCTAAGGCCAAGGAATTGGCTGCGCATGGTGATGCGGCAGCCATGGCGTTCGTGCAGGAAATCGAGCAAGCGATACAGAACAGCGATGTGAAAAAAATGCAGGCTATAGAGTCTGCTGTCCTCGCCACCGCAAATGAAAAGCTCCAACTCTTCGCTCCACACGAATTTGAAGATTTGAACCGCTTGCAGAGGGATCGGCACCTGTGCGCACATCCTGCCTTTGCCACGGAAGACACACTATTTCAGCCGACACCGGAACTGGTGCGGACCCACATCACCCATGCACTGAAGCATCTGCTGATCAATGCACCGCTTCAAGGCAAGAGCGCGATTGAACGGTTCCACGCTGATCTGCTAAGTCCCTCTTTTCCCGTGGATGGTGACAGCATCGGCACATTCGTTCGCACCAAGTATCTCGACCGCGCGAAGGATGTAATGGTCGTCAACTTGATCAAGTCTCTGCTTAGTGCGCCTTTCGGCACTGAATCCGCCCAATACATCGGGCAACTTCGTCAAGTTGCCCGAACGCTGCGGGAAGTTGCCAAAGCAAAAACAGCGATCTACGACGAAACAGCCAGAGATCACATCGCACGAAAGTTTGATGCAATTCCAGACGCGCTGCTGCTCAGCATCAGCGCTTTTGTCGAGTGTGATTCCCGCGTGTGGGACTGGCTGTCGGAGTCGACCCGCATTCGATTCAAGCAGTTACTCGGGATTGCCGACGCTGAAGCCCTCAAAGCGCATTCTGCCTTCGATGTGTTTGGCATTCCGGAGCTGGCTAATATTCTGTTGGAACGGTTCGATTCTTTTGAGCAAGACGTTCAGATCGGAATTATTTCTCAAATACCAAGGCGTGAGTTCATTTCTCAGGCCATTCGCATCTATGCTGATTCCAGTGGCTGGCGAACCGCAGAGCAACGTGGGCGCGCGTTGATGATTCCGCTCGCACATTTAATGAGTGTGGATGATGTGCGTTCCATGCTTGAAGCTGTGCAAGGAAATAGCCAAATATGGGGTGCGAGCGGAACATCTACGATCCTGGAGGCTGTATTCGATGCCACACGGAATCTTCTGCCTGGATCTCATCCTCATTGGCAGGCATTTATAGATGCTCGGATCGCTGACAGTAGGGATGCTTCCGGTCACTATGCATACCCCTCGCTG
>CAZTBS010000059.1:0-5708 GCA_964612125.1 uncultured Leucobacter sp.
CGCGGTCTCCGGGCGCAGATAGTGCAGACCGGCCTCATCGTCGACGGGGCCAAGGTAGGTCTTCAGTAGGCCGGAGAAGGCGCGTGGTTCAGTCCACTGGCCGCGGGTGCCGCAGTTGGTGCACACTATCTCGGCGAGGCCGCCCTCGGGGGCGCGCCCCTTCTTCTCCTCGAATTCTTCGATGAGGTGGTCTTCGCGGTAGCGCTTGTGGCACTGCAGGCACTCGACGAGCGGGTCGCTGAACACCTCGACGTGACCGGAGGCCTCCCACACCTGCTTCGGCAGAATGACGCTGGAGTCGATGCCGACCACGTCGTCGCGCTTCTGCACCATGGCTTTCCACCACTGGCGTTTGATGTTCTCTTTCAGTGCCGTGCCGAGCGGGCCGTAATCCCAGGCGCTGCGCGATCCACCGTAGATTTCACCGGCCTGATAGACGAATCCGCGGTGACGAGCGAGGGCGATGACTTTGTCGAGGCGGGTCTGTTCGGCCATGGTTGCAGCACACTCCAAGGGGCAAGCGGGGATCTTGGGAACGGGCGCGACTGCTGCGCGCACACGAACTCAAGTCTAGTGCGGGGCCGATAGGCTCGGCTGCGGATACCCGACACGAACACGACGAGCAGGGGGCACATGTCCGAGCCACTCACCTCACCGGTCATCGCGCAGCAACTCGCGCACAAGTCGGTGCGCCGGTACCTCGATGCGCCGGTCACCGACGCGCAGCTCGAAGCCATCATCGTCGCGGCGCAGCGCGGCTCGACCTCCTCGAACCTGCAGGTGTGGTCGGTGATCGCGGTACGCGACGCGGATCGCAGAGCGCGCCTCTCCGAGATGCTCGGCGGGCGCGACTACGTAGCCGAGGCGCCGGTCTTCCTGGTGTGGGTGGCGGATCTGGCGCGCAACGACGCCCTCATGCGCGCCCACGGCGCCGAACCCGAGACCCTCGGCCTGATCGAGAACACCCTGATGTGCGCGGTGGACATCGGCATCGCCGCGCAAAACGCGCTGCTCGCGGCCGAGTCGATCGGCCTCGGCGGGGTCTTCGTAGGCAGTATCCGCAACGCACCGGAGGCGGTGAGCGCCGAACTCGGGCTCCCGAAGCATGTCTTCCCGATGGTGGGCATGTCGATCGGGGTGCCCGATCCCGCGGAGGGCACCGGCATCAAGCCGCGTCTCCCCCTCGAGGGGGTGCTGCACCGGGAGGCGTACGACAGTGAGAAGTGGCGATCCACCACCGCCGCATACGAGCTGAGCTACGAGCAGTACTTCGCCGAGCAGGGGCACCCCGGGCGCAGCTGGGCGCGCACGGTGATCGGGCGCCTCGCGAAGTTCGCCGGCATGCACGGGCGCCACACGATGCGCGCCTCGCTGCGCGCCCAGGGATTCGACTCAGAGTAGCGCGGGATTCGACTCAGAGTAGCGCGCCTGCCCTGGCACGGCCGCCCCCACACCACCACAGACTCGGAAATCGCCGCAACTTCGGAGGAAAGTGCGGAACAGGATCCGAGTCTGTGGTGATCTCCGAGGATCAGCGCCCCTGAATCACGCCGAGATCAGGGCTGCAGCAGCACCTTTCCGGTGGTCTCGCGGCCTTCAAGCGCGCGATGCGCGGCAGCTGCATCAGCGAGCGGGAACTCGGCGCCGATGCGCACCTGCAGCGCACCCGCGGCGAGCGCGTCAAACAGTTCGCCGTACCGCCAGGCACGCTCTTCGGGAGTGCGCATGTAGTGCACGAGCGACGGGCGAGTGACGGTCAGTGAACCGCCAGAGTTCAGACGCTGCAGGTCAAATGGCGGCACCTGGCCGCTGGCACCGCCGAAGAGCACGAGATGCCCGCGCACGCGCAGCGCCCGCAACGATGCCTCGAAGGTGTCACGACCGACGCCGTCGAAGACTGCAGCCACCCCTTCACCGGCGGTGAGCTCACGCACCTGCTCCGCACACCCCACATAGTCGAGCACCGCCGCGGCACCTGCGTCACGACTCAGCGCGCGCTTGTCGTCGCTCGAGGCGGTGGTGAGCACGCGCACGCCGCGCGCAGCCAGCAGCTGCGTGAGTAACAGACCCACGCCACCGGCGCCGGCATGCACGAGCACGGTGTCACCGGGTACGAGCTGCGCCGTGCTGTTCGCGAGGTAGTGCGCGGTGGCACCCTGCAGCGGCAATGCCGCAGCAACGCGGAGATCGAGTTCATCAGGCACTCGTACAGCGAGATCTGCGTCGACGAGAAACTGATCGGCGTAGGTGTCACGCGCCCCCGCAGTGGTCACACGATCACCAACCGCAAAGCCCCTGACCTCACTGCCCACGGCGAGCACGGTACCCGCAGCTTCGGCGCCCGGGATGAAAGGGTACGGCACGGCGTACACCCCGGATCGCTGATAGGTTTCGATGAAATTCACCCCGATGGCCGCGGTGGAAACCAGCAGATCGCGCGGGCCTGGCACGGGTGCTGCGACCTCTCGCAGCTGCAATTCCTCGGGCCCACCTGCCCGTTCGACGACGATCGCACGCATGTCTGACCTCCGGTAACTCGTAGGGAGCTGGTGTGGGTACTTCTCTTCCTGCGGTGCCCCAGCGACCGCAGCGTGCCGGGCTACCAGCGGTTATGCACTTCTTCTGCCCAACCGACAATGCCATCAAAGTGGATCATCGCACCGTCTGCGGGCTGGAAGGTGCCAGACCAGGTGCCGAAGCACTGGTCGGTGTGATTCTGCACCACCAGCAGATTCGTGCGGGTGACCTTGTTATGGAAGGGGACAAAGCGCGCTTCGAGCCCGCCGCCGCGCACCGTCCATGGTGCGCGCCAGTTTTCAAGGTCGTAGTGCCATTCGGTTTCGCCGTGGATCTTGTGCATGCGGCCATCAACAAAGAAAGCGTTCTCTGAGACCCCGGTGCCCTCGGTCCACCGCGCACCCACTTGCACCCCGATAACCTGCCCCGCAGTCTCTGGCGCCGTGGATACCCCGGAGCCAGCGCCCCAGTTCCAGGTGATGTCGTAGGGCCAGCGACCACGCCCGTGATCGAGCACCGCCCACGATGCTCCTGCGGGGACGGGGTGATCCCCTGCACCAATGCGCAAGGTACCGCTGGCTGGGCGGGCGACATCTTTGACGGTGTATTGGAAGCGGGTGTCGCTCCACGGCACCACCACGGCGAGACGCTCGTGACCCTCTGGGAGCTCAGCGACCACATCGAAAGAGACACCGGGGATCTGCGCGCGCAGACGCGTACCGCCGGGCACCTCGTCGATGTCAATGGCGAGGTTCTTGGCCCGGGCCATTGCGCGACCGTGTTCAAGCCGCGCGGCAAGCACCGCCCCGCGGGGCGGAATCACGGTGGCCGCCTGCCCAAAGGTCTGACCGGTGGCGCGGTCGTACACCCACACCTCGTGCACGCAGGCATAGTCAATCGCCGACACGGTGAGCGCCAAGATGTGCGTGGGGGTGACGACGTTCCAGTACTCCCAGCGCTTTGTGCGGCCGCGACCGGCGCGTAGCGCGGTGGTGTCAACGATGGGCTGCGTCGCCCAACCGATGGCGGCACGGTTGAGGTGCCCGTCGGAGCCGGTGAGTGGCACGGGCCCCGGGATCTGTCGCTCCATCACGGTCATGGCTGTGATTCTATGACCCGGCGCGGGGGTCACGCCCAGTCGCCGAGCACCAGATTCTCGGGCCGTTCACCGCGCTGCAGGTGCTCAATTTGCCGGTGGATCAGCGCCGCCATGCGCGGCATCATCGCCGAGGAGTCTCCGCCGACGTGAGGGGTTAGCAGCAGATTGGGGCTGTTCCAGAGCGGGTGATCGGCTGGGAGCGGTTCCGGATCGGTGACGTCGAGCGCGGCGCGCAAACGCCCGCTTTCGAGTTCTGTTACGAGGGCACTAGTATCAACCACCGGCCCGCGGGCGACATTGACGAGCAGCGCCCCGTCGGGCATGGCGGCGAGTGCCGCGGCGTCGATCAGTTGGTGGGTGTCGGCGGTGAGCGGCACCGCGAGAATCACCACATCGGCGTCGGCGAGCGCATCGTGCAGCTCGTGCATGCCGCGCACGAGCACTTCCGCGCCAGCGGCGTTGCGATCCACCCGCGCGGTGCGTGCCAGGCGTGTGATCTCAACTTCGAAGCCTGCAAGGCGCGCTTCGATCGCGGTGCCGACGCCCCCGTAGCCGATCAGCAGCACGCGCCGGTCGGCGAGACTCGGGAAGGTGGGGGCGATCCACTCGTGGCGATCAGCCTGTCGCACGAACTGGGGCAGGCCCCGCTGCGCGGCAAGCACAAGCGCTAGTGCGAGCTCAGCAGTAGAGGTTTCGTGCACGGAGGTGGCGTTCGCAAGCGGCACACCCGTGGGCAGGTGCGCGGCGACGCTGTCATATCCGATCGACTGCCACTGCACGAGCCGCGTCTGCACCTCAGCGATGCGCGTGAGACGGGCGGTGCCACCCCAGTACGGCGGCACCACGATGTCAATGTGCGCCGCAGGTGGTGGCCCCTCAAGATCCCAGATCACGAATTCGACCCCGGTGGCCGCGCCGACTGCTTCGGCAAGGCCAGCATCGGTGGGAAGACTGACACGCAGATCGCTCATGCGCTCGAGTCTATTGGCGGTGGCTCGCGCAATGAGCTGCCCGGCAGAATAGACGCATGAGCAACGAAGCCGGCCAGCAGCCCACCCGGTTCGACTACCGCGATGCGCACGGTGTTGCGATTGCGGCCTATCAGTGGTCGGCGGTGGATCCCCACGCGATCGTGCAGATCGCGCACGGGGTGGGTGAGCACGCGCGGCGCTACGACGCCTTTGCGCAGCTCCTGACGGCGAGTGGTTTCACGGTCGTCGCGAACGATCACCGCGGGCACGGCGAAACCGGCAGGGCGCAACACAACGGAGACCTGGGCAAGCTCGGCACACTCGGCCGCGGTGGCTTGCTGGCGGCGGAGGCCGCGATCCACCAGCTGACCGATCTGACACGGCAGCAGTATGCCGACCTGCCGGTGCTAATGTTCGGACACTCGTGGGGGTCGCTGATGGCGCAGCGCATCATGAACCGCGAGCCGCGCCTGTATGAGGCAGTGGTACTTTCGGGCAGCGCCAAGCGCACGCCACTCTCGATGGAGTCTGGCGATCTGAACCGGCGATGGCGTGGCGACGGGGCGAACGGCTTTGAGTGGTTGAGCCGGGACCCCGCCACGCAGCAGGCGTTCCTCGCTGACCCGCTGTGCTTCGAAGCGGACATTCTGAAGCTGTTCGGTCTGCGCGATGCGCTGCGACTGTTTGGCACGCCCGCTCGTACTGTAGCGAGCGAGGTGCCGATTCTGATTGTGTCGGGTGGTGACGATCCACTGAGTCGCGGCGATAGCCTGCGACTGCTGGCCGACGCGTATCGCAGCCGCGGGGTGCGCGATGTGACCCTCCGTGTATTTCCGGATGCACGGCACGAGCTTCTGAATGAAGTAAATCGAGACGAGGCGATGGCCGAGATCGTGAGCTGGATGCTCGACCGCTTCCCGCGCGGGTAGCCGCAGCGTACCCTGGTGGCATGGGCACACATCACGGCGAGTACAAGGTTCCCGGCGGCAAGCTGGTGGTGGTCGACTTTGAACTGAGCGATGACCGCATCAGCGATTTCCGTCTCTCGGGCGACTTCTTTCTGGAGCCCGATGACGCCCTCGACTGCATCAATGGAGCGATCAACGGCCTCAGCCCCAAGC
>CAZTBS010000060.1:0-5520 GCA_964612125.1 uncultured Leucobacter sp.
CGAGTTCGAGGTCGAGCTGGCTGGTGTTGGTGGCCATGAGGTGCCTGCTTCCGCGAAGGGCTGCTGGGATGCGAGTGGTCGGTGGTGGGGACAACGAGTGCGGGTGGATCCGCCGCGTCGCCCGGGTTGCCGCGCCTAGTTGCGGGTCGCCGCGTACCCGGCTTCGTCGACCGCCGCGAGCACCGCGGCGTCATCGACCTCGCCGTCGCTCGTGACGGCGAGGTGGCCCGATGCGGCATCGACGGTAATCTCGGTCACTCCGGGGATCTGGCTGACCTCGGCGCGGATCGCTTGTTCGCAGTGGCCGCAGCTCATGCCCGTCACAGTAAATTCGGTGGTTGTCATGGTGCGCTCCGTTCGTGTGTGCCCATTCTCCTCCTGCCTGGGCGTGAGCTCCAGGGGTGCGGGCCGTGTACCCAGGTCAACCTGGTTTTCTTGTGCGCTATTCCCTCTGCGCTACGGTCGATGCATGACCGACACGCCGTTGCGCATCACCTTCGTGGTGCTGCACACCTCCCCCCTGGATGAGCCCGGCACGAAAGACGCCGGCGGCATGAACGTGGTGATCCGCGCGCAGTCGGCCGAACTCGCGCGGCTCGGGCACGAGGTGCGCATCGTCACCCGGCGCAGCTCGCTCGACTGGCCGGCCACTGTCGAATTGGCCCCCGGCCTGACGGTGCATCACCTGGAAGTGGGCCCGCCGCGCCTGCTCGCGAAGGGCGAGCACGAGGCGCTGATCGCGCCGTTCGGCAAGGCTTTGGCGAGTTTCCTGGTGGATCACCCCGCCGACCTCCTGCACGCCGAACACTGGTACTCCGGTCTGGCTGCCCTGCCGGTCGCACAATCCAGCGGTGTGCCGCTGGTGCAGAGTTACCACAGCATCGCGGCCCCGGAGGCGACACCGCTGACCGAGGGGGAGCGGCCGGAGGCACCCGGCCGCCTGGCCGGCGAGCAGACACTGGCGCGTGAGGCTGATCTGGTGGTGACCGTCAGCCTGGCTGAGCGCGCGACGGTGCTCGATCGTCTGGGCGGTGATCCGGCACGCGTGCGCGTGGTGGAGCCGGGGGTCGATACCGACGTTTTTCACCCCTGCACTGAGCACGAACGCGCCGAAGAAAGCGAGTGGATCGCGCACGGCGGCCGCCCCGAGGTGCTTGTCGCCGGCAGGCTGCACCCGCTGAAGGGCTTTGACCTGGCAATTGCCGCAGTGGCGGCGATCCCCGCTGCGCGCCGGCCCGCACTGCGCATCGTCGGTGCGCCACCCCCCGACGGTGATAGCTACGCGCGGCAATTGCATCAGGCCGTGGCAGACGCGGGCATGCTGGCCACCACTTCCTTCGACGGCGCGCTGCACCGCAGCGTGTTGGCTGAACGCCTGCGGCATGCGGCTCTGGTGCTGATCCCGTCACACTCAGAGACCTTCGGGCTGGTTGCGCTCGAGGCCGCCGCTTCCGGCGTACCCGTCATTGCGCGCGCAGCTGGCGGTTTGCGCGAGGCAGTGCGCGACGGTGAAACCGGTGTGCTCGTCGACAGCGACAACCCAAGGGTGTGGGCGGGCGAGATTACCGCGTTGCTCGCTGACCAGGTGCGTCTCAGTGCACTGGGTGAGGCAGCTCGTGCCAGCGCACTCACCCGAAGCTGGCGCGCCTCCACTGAGACGCTCACTGCGGTGTATCGCGAATTACTCGGCCGCTAGCGTTGCGCTTCCGGCTGTTGCCGTGGAGCAGGTGCGGCTCCTGCGGCGCCGTGCTGAGCAAGTTGCTCGGCGAGCTGTAGCAGCTGCGGCTCTGATCCGCGGCGTCCGATGAGTTGCACTCCCATGGGTTGGCCGTTCGGCGTCCAGTGAGTCGGTGCGGTGATGGCGGGGCGCCCGGTCACGTTCACCATCGATGTCTGCGGTGCCCACTGGCACTGCAGCCGGTAGTCGCCTTCGGGGCCGAGCCCGGTAAACGCGCCCACCGCTGGGGGGAGAAAGGCCAACGCCGGTGTCAGAATGACGTCGTAGTGCTCCCACTGCTCTACCGCGTCTGCTGCAAAGGCGCGCAGACCCTCGACAGCCGCAGCAAGGGCGAGTGGTGGCGTGCTGCGCGTGCGCTCGAGGAACATGCGCGCCAGATCACCGAGTCGTTCCTGTGCACCCGGGGCGAAGGTAATCCGTCCGAGCGCGGCTGTCCAGATGGTGGTGAACGACTCGGGGTACTGAGGCTCGTAGAAGATCGCTGCCGCCTCTACGTGGTGGCCCGCAGTTTCGAGTGATCGAGCAGCGGCGTCGATGGCCGCGTGGGCCTCGCGCGAGAACACGACGTCGATCCACTCGGCAAAGGGGGAGGCGAAGCTGACCCCGATACGCAGGCCACGCAACTCTTCCGCCCGTTGCACTGCGGCGAGGCAAGGTTCGTCGGGCCTGCCGAGCACCGCATCGAAGAGCAGTGCTGCGTCATGTGCGGTGCGGGCGATCGGGCCCGAAACGCCCATGGTGGGTGCGCCCGTCGGGTCGGTCTCTCCGCGCACGCGATCTGCGGGTACCACTCCGCGGCCGGGCTTCAACCCTACGAGGCCGCATGCCGCCGCGGGGATGCGGATCGATCCACCCGCGTCACTGCCGATCGCTGCGGGGATCAGTCCGCCTGCGACAGCGGCGGCGGTGCCGCCGCTCGATCCACCCGCGGTGACTGCGATGTTGTGGGGATTCGCGGCGGCAGCCGCGACGAGGTTCTCAGAGTACGCAGCGATACCAAACTCTGGCACCTGGGTCTTGCCGAGCGTTACGGCACCCGCGGCACGCACGGCGGCGGCGATGGGTTCATCGCGTTCAGCGACACGATGCGGCACTGCCAGTGACCCGTGCGTGGTGACAAAGCCGCGCACCTCAACGAGGTCTTTGTGCGCGGTGGGCAGGCCGGTGAGCGGGGGCAGCGTGGTGGGGTCAGTCGCGGCGTGGATCCGCGCATCGGCTGCGGCTGCGTCGCGCAGTGCGCGTTCCGCGTTCGTGCTGATAAAGGCCCCGAGTTTGGGGCGCGCGGCTATGCGCGCGAGCGCTGCCTCGGTCAGTTCGCGCGCAGACACCTCGCGTCGGCGGAGGGCGTTACGCAGTTCGAGCGCTGTCGGGTAGGGAGTGGTCACCTCATCAGCGTAGACGCGCGGTTGATGGTCCCCAGCGATGCGGTCGGCAAAAACGGTGGCGGCGGTGCGCACGTGGCGTGGTGTCGAGGGGCCTCGCCACCCACCCTTGTTGCGAATAATTATCATTAGCCTTATGCTGAGACTCGTTCTCATTTAGACCGGCCGACTCGGCCTCGGAAAGGTTCATCGTGCACACCGCAGGATCCACCCGCTCACGCTTCACCCGCTCGCTGCGACCCGCCGCCATCATCGGGGCAACTGCTGTCGCTGCGTTGACACTCAGCGCCTGCGCCACCGCAGAAGCGGGAAGCACCGGCAGTGCTGACGGTGCCCTGCGAGTTGTCGCAACCACGACCCAACTCACTGACTTTGCCGCGCAGGTGGGTGGCGAAGACATCGAGCTCACCGGACTGCTCACCGCAGGCGCTTCTGCCCACCAGTTCGACCCGTCACCGGCTGACCTGCTCGAGCTGGGCCGTGCCGATGTGCTGATCGTGAATGGGGCGGGGCTTGAAACCTTCGTCGACAGCGCTGTGGAGTCTTCCGGATTTGACGGCATCATCATCGACGCGAGCGACGGCATCGATCTGTACGAGGCAGAGGAGATCACCGCCGAGGGGCTCGGGGTGGTCGACCACGATCACGCAGCCGAGACAGCCGATGATCACGATCACGACGGCGACGGTGTGCCTGATCATGCGGCCGAAGATCATGCCGACGAGACGACGGACGCCGCCGCAGACTCACATGAGGGGCACGATCACGGTGCGGTAAACCCCCACTTGTGGACTTCGCCGGGGTATGCTGCCGACATGGTCACCGAGATCGCATCGGGCCTCGCGGATGCAGACCCTGCCCACGCCGGGGCGTACACCGATCGCGCCACCGCCTACCTTGCGCAGCTTGACGCGCTCGATGAGTGGGTTGACAGCCAGTTCACGCAGGTACCCGCCGCAGAACGCGTGCTCGTGAGCGGGCATGACTCATTGCGCTACTACTTGCACGACTATGACATTGCCTTCGCCGGCGCGATTCTGCCCTCCTTCGAAGACAACGCCGAGCCGAGCGCCGCGCAGATCGACGAGCTCGTCGCCAGCATTACCGCCTACGGCGTGAAGGCAGTCTTCGTCGAATCGTCACTCAGCCCGAAGCTAGCGCAGACCATCGCGCAAGAAGCCGGTGTCACCGTCGTTGATGAGGCAGCTCTCTACGCCGATTCGCTCGGCAACGCCGACAGCGGCGCTGACACCTACCTCGACGCGACCATTCACAATACCCGCGTCATTCTCGAGGCCTGGGGCTACACCCCCACTGAGTTGCCCGTCGCTCTGCAGTGATCGACCAACTTGCCCCCGCGATCGCCCTGCGTGGAGTCGCCTTCGGCTACGCGGGGCGCACGCGTGTGTCCGGGCTCACCTTAGAAATACCGCGGGGCAGCGCAGTGGCGTTGATTGGCCCGAACGGTTCTGGTAAGTCAACTCTGTTGCGTGGCATTCTCGGCCTTGCCGAACTCACCTCGGGTGAGATCGAGGTGCTCGGCACCGACCCTGTGCACGCGCGGCGAGACATCGGTACGCTGCCGCAGGCTGACAGCCGCGAGACCGAACTGCCGCTAACCCTGCGCCAGGTGGTCACGATGGGTCTGTACCGTCGCTTAGGTCCGTTGCGGCCGGTCGGTCGCGCAGGTCGCGCTGCGGTGGATCACGCGCTGACGCGCGTTGGCCTTGCCGCCCTGGCCGGGCAGCGCTTTGGTGAACTCTCGGGTGGGCAACAGCAGCGCGGCATCTTGGCGCGGGCGTTGGCTGCCGATCCACAACTGCTGCTACTTGACGAGCCGTTCAACGGGCTTGACCGTGAAAACCGCGACACGCTGCTTGAGCTGGTGCGCGAACTGCGTGCGGAGGGGCGCACGGTCATCGTCTCGACGCACGATCTTGAGATCGCGCAGCAGTCGTGTACGCATGTGCTGCTGCTCGCTACCGGGCACAAGCCCGGTCAACCTGGTCACCCGGCCGCGTTCGGATCGCTCGATGAGGCGTTGACGCTCGAGGCGGTGCAGCACGCCTTCCAAGACACCACGGTCGAGCTCGACCACCACACCGTCACCACCTCGCGCGAGACGGAGTAGCGCCTTGGAATTCGGCTTCTTCGAGGCGTTCCAGCTGCCGTTTATGGCCCGGGCGCTCGCCACCGTGGTGGTGCTCGCGCTCGCGGCCGGCATCGTGGGGCTCGGCATCAACCTGCGTGAGCTGGAGTTCGTGAGCGATGGGTTGGTGCACGCGGTCTTCCCCGGCCTGGTGATCGGTGCGGCGCTCGGCGGCACCGCGGCTCTGCTACCCGGCGCGGTGATCGCGGCCCTCGCCGCCGCCGTGCTCTTCACCGTGCTTGAACGGCGCG
>CAZTBS010000061.1:0-305 GCA_964612125.1 uncultured Leucobacter sp.
GGAACTGACACGATACCTGCACGAACGGAGGTACCAACCGAAACGGAAGACAGCACGTTGCCTGTCTTCCCGTCAACAAGCTTAACAACACCCGATTCATCACCAATAACGAGGTCTTCACCCGACGAGGCCGCACCGGCCCAGTAATAACCAGTGGGTTCAGACTCATCGACATTAGGCTGTACCCACATAACCGCACCGTCAGCCAAATTCACGCACACGAGCGTACCGCGCACACCAATACCCCCTGCACCGACCATAGTAAAGGCCGCATACACATACGAACCGTTCACAGTAAGCGACGA
>CAZTBS010000061.1:315-5401 GCA_964612125.1 uncultured Leucobacter sp.
CATCGAGCGGCGGGGTCTTCCAAACACAGGTAAGCGTGTCTGCAGTGAACGCTGCCAAGCTTCCATTATCAGAAGGCACGACAACAATACCATTGCTATATACCGGACGATTACAGTAAGCACTGGTCGATCCCACCTTCTTGCAAAGAGGCTGACCACTTTTATCTTTTTTCACCACACCCGTGGAGGCATCGATCACCCGAAGCTCACCACTTACCACTAGATAGATAGAACCGTTCACCACTATGGGCTCCGAAACACTCGCACCACTCGCAGCCGCCCCCTTGAAATCATAAGCCCAAACGTGCTCAGTAGACTGCGTCGGCGTAGGGCGCTTGACCACCGCACCACCCGCAGACCCACTGCCGAAGCCTGCCCACGACGAATCGTAGCTGGGGCGCGGGGCGTCAGGGACGATGACCACCTCATCGGGATCGGGAAGCGTAGAACCCCAAGAGGAATAGCACCACACCACGCTATCCCCCGGCTGCAACACAACCGAACCCGCCCCAAAGTCCGACGACACGCCGTTGACGAACAGCTGCCAATAACGGTAAGGATCCGCATTCTCGTTGGCGAGCGTTACCTCTTTGTCGAACGGCGACGTGACCGACTCGAGCACCCACCCGTATGCGCCCTTGGGGTCATAGCCTGCCTTGATGCCTTTCGCCACGGACACCTGCTCGGACAGATCGGCCGCAGTCGAGCCTGCTTTTATGGCGAAAGTATCAGCTGAAGCCCACGTTTGCCGAGAATCACGTTCATCTACGCCGATAACTGAGCAAGTCACAGACAGATCGTCGGTCGGAGCGCTAACGCCTAAGGTCGAGTAGAACCAGACAACGCTGTCGCCCGCCTGAAGTACGTATTCACCTGCACCCGAGCTGGCCGCTTTCCCGTTAATGAATAGCTGCCAATGCTCCCCTGTTTCATTGTTTCTCCCAAGAGTCTGGCCCGCATCAAAAGGAGACGTAACCGAAGCTAAGTAGCAACCGTCCACTCCTAATTCGTGCACAAGACCCACAGCATCGAAAGCAGCTTCCGACAGATCAGCCGCCGAAGCACCATTATTTAACGTGTAAGGAGAAGCAGCGATCCATGTTTGCCGCTTGCCGCCCTTGTCCTGACCAAGAACCGAACACGTGGCAACAACCTGAGGGTCGGCCACACCACTCGTACCAACAACGGTAAACGTCGCTGAGACATCCTGATTTGCAAGCTTCTGAAAACTTGCGTTGTCGGGGTAACGCTGGGCATAACGGGCGTATTTCTCGCTCGAAAGACGCGAGCTCAGGGTTACCTGCGTGTTGTACTCCGGCTGCTTAACCACCAAGTTCTCATGCGCTACCACGCCCGGGCGACTCGATTTAAACAAACGCCAGCCCCCTGACCCCATGGGGTCGTAGCCCTCCAAATCAACGGGGACAATGCCGTTTCCAGCCGCATTCGTCGATGCATAGTCATAGGACCACACCAGACTGCCCGATGTGTCGAAATAAGCTTTTTGGAATGCGCTCAAATTCTGCGTAACCGCATCTACTGTTTGCCCGTTCGCCACCGCATTAAAATACCCCGCTTTGGCTGCATCCATAAGTTCAAGTTCACGATTAATATCACTTTGTTCGAGGGGAGTAATCTGAATGCCCAACGTACTAGTGGCAGTAATCTCAGGATTCGACTTATCCGTAACAGTCACCGTAAGGTCAACCGGTACTTTTTCAGTACCCGAAAGCGGACGATAAACCGAGCCGCGATAGGTATCAATTACCACCGCATCGTTGGAGGCGGTATACGTTACCGCATAGTACTTGCCATCCACCCCGATAGTTCTTGGGTTTGGAAGGGTAAGGTCTCCCGCAACGGCATCCTTATCAACCGAGGCTCCCGTTTCAGAAAGTTTGAGGTTACCGTAGGTAAAGTTTGCCTGCACCTTTTGCTCAAGTGCGGCTTTTTCAGCAGCTACCTTATCAGGATCGCCCTTCACGGTTACGTCAAAACTCTTTTCAACCGTCGTACCAGGGCCGCCCGACGAAGAAATGCCGCCAGCAGACACCGTCGCCGTTAGTGTTACTACCCGATCGGCCGCAGTACGGGTAACCGCGCCAGTACTGTCGGACCAGCCCGACCCAGAAACCTTTACAACGGCAGCATCCGAAGAAGTCCACGAAACACTCGACCAGGACTTTGTTGTACCTGAATCATTCTTCAACTTGTAGGGAAGCGTTAGGTTTTTGGTGACAGCATTGGCTTCATCGCTTGAAGCAAAGCCAATGCTGAGTGTCTCAGCCTTCTTGTTAAGCAGTGCAGATACCTGCGCCTCATCCCACGGCATCGTTCCTGCGTAAGAAGGTGTGTATTCATAGGTTTGACCATTGCGTGCTAGCACAAACGTAAAATTGAACTGTCGCAGTTGTGTGTACGAAAAGTACGAACTAGGTGCTAGGTCAGGATCCATGAAGAAGTAGGTTATGTTTCCGTTGGTCCCATCATTGGCAACCGAAACTCCTACCGTTGCGTTTTCGTTTGTCTGCCGCGCTACCGCCGATTTCGTGGTAACAACAATATCATCGTAGCCCAGTTCAGCAAGCTTAGCCCGCACCACCTCATTGATATTGGTGTCTTGTCCATACACCGGAGTTGCTTTGAAAGACTTTGCCTCCAACTTCTTGGCTGCGCCCTCAAGAGTATTTGAGTCGACGACGGCCTTCGAGGTAACCACTTCAACCGAGGAGTCTCCGCTTGTTGCCGTTACTTTGAGAAATTTTCCTGCCGCCGCAGCAGGAATAGCAAGCGTCTTTGAGCTTGCGCCACTCAACGGCACGAATGACCCCTGCGCCGCATCACCGACAGACCACACCAAGGTTACTTTGTCGCTTACGTCGTCACCTGTTGATACACTGGTTAGATTTTTCGCCTGCACCTTTGCCGTAATCTCGCTGCCTGTGAACAAATCTCCCGAACTGGGAGAAAGTGTCACTCGCAACAGATCGTAGGCGTCTTCATCCAGTATGCGATAGGCTGCACTAGTCGAATCATTCATCAGCGCATGTGCGGATACTTTTACCCACTTACCTACGAGAGTAGCATCCAGTGTAAGCTTACCGGAAGCATCCACCCCCGAAGTCAGCGGCACGAAGTCGCCCTCTTGCGCATCTGCCACGAGCCAAACATAGCTTACCTTCGCATCAGCAGGAACATCATATTCGTAATACCCCTTCTTATACTGCGCCATGGGTGTAAGAACATTGCCTGCTTGCATGGCTTGACCCGACGAAGAGAGTTTTACTGAAGATAGCTGATAGGCGCCCTCAAGCTTAACCGGTCCCAAAGGACTGACCGATTGCGTAGAACCACCGTAAGGTTTAGAGGTACTTACCGAAGCGTTGAGGCTTGTCGCCTTCACCCGCAAGTATTTACCGAGCATATCGGCAGCAACCGTATAGGCTTTGCTCGTAGCTCCCGGAATATCCTTGAAGGCTGCATCAGACGTCGTGCTGGTATCAGCATACTGCCACTGATACTCGACAACTGCCTGATCGGAAACAGGCGTGTTGCGGTCGTTGTCGCTATAAGCAAGAGCGTTAAGAGTTTTACCTACCTCGGCCGATCCAGAGATCTCCACCTTATACAGCTTGAAGGCGCCCTTCTGTACCACCGGACCCACAGCCGAAGACTCCACCTCACCAAAGCCACCATCGGCCCTAGCCACCAGGTACTCGCCCATCATGTCTTCTGTTACCGTAAGCGTGCTGACACTAGCACCCTCTATGCGGGTGGTTGCTGCGGCCGCAGTACTGCCGCGATACCACGACCAGATAACCTTTTCATTTGAGGTAACGTCGTCTGTGCCAGACGTAGCGCTGGCCATTACTACGTCGCCAGGATACAGGTTGCCGCTTTTGTTTGTTGCGACCGAGGTAACATTTATCGAGCCAGCTGCCCCAATAACTTTAGTAACACGGGTAGCGACCTTACTGTCTCCCCCTTTAGCTGAGATGACGCATTTAACGTACCTACCCTGATAACCAGCATCCAGCACCAGTTCGGAGGTTGTTTGCTCGGCAACCTCCGTAAAGGTAACGTTGTCGGTGCTTACTTGCCACTGATACGTTAGCTTTTCTGGTTCGATATAAACACCGGTAGGCGCACCCTTCTCTTTCGCCCGCGCCTCTATGGTGTCGCCTACCGAGAACACATAGGTGCCCTCACCATTCTTGGCAAGTGAGGCCGCGTCCACAACAACCGGCGAAGGTTCTGCCAGACCCCCTCCCGAAAGCGGCGTTGCCTCCGCAGATAGTGCTTCACTGGAAGAACCCGCATCGCCAAGATCAGACCCCACAAAGCCACCGACGCCTGCTGCGGGAGCATCACCCACCAGCGATCCATCGGTCACCGGAGCATCAGTTGCAGGGGTATCGGCTGCCGGAGCATCAACCACTGGGTCTTCGCCGCCCTGATGAAAGCTCGTGGATATCGAGGTTTCCGAGAGCGTAGCGCCTGCCACGTCTTCGACACCGTTCGCCCATGCCGTGTTGGGCATTAGCGATATTGCCAGCAGCAGGGCTAGCAATAACGAACATAGCTTCTTAGGGATTTCCGCGCCATTTGAATTAACACGCGCAGACAAAGAACCGAACATAGTCGGAACCTCACTTCCAGGGCCTCGAGGTACGATGGATAGGTAGCCCGACTTCGCCTCATCTGGGTCGGATCGCACGCCTGCGATTCTCTCCGCCCATCAGCGTTTACGGTTACTGGTATAGCGCGGGATTTCCACCCGCATTCCCCTAGGCGGCTTCGCTTGCCGAAGCCTCCCGCGCCGTGCCCGGCGCAACCATCACTGCCAAATTACTGTTGAAGTATAGCGCATAAGCAGCACAGTACATTACAGGTGAAGTACTATTTCACCCAATGCGACACCGACACGCTATGCGCTCTATAAGGTTCCAGTGCTAACGAGCTCGAAAATGATCCTACTGATACCGAAGCGATTCCACTGGATCAAGCTTTGCAGCACGTCGTGCGGGATAGTAACCAAACACCACGCCAATAAGCACGCAAACCCCCACCGCCACTGCCACCACCT
>CAZTBS010000062.1:0-5348 GCA_964612125.1 uncultured Leucobacter sp.
TCAAGGGCAAGCAGGGCCGGTTCCGTCAGAACCTGCTCGGCAAGCGCGTCGACTACTCGGGCCGTTCGGTCATCGTGGTCGGTCCGCAGCTGAAGCTGCACCAGTGTGGTCTGCCGAAGCAGATGGCACTTGAGCTGTTTAAGCCCTTCGTGATCAAGCGACTCATCGACCTGTCGCACGCGCAGAACATCAAGGCTGCAAAGCGCATGGTAGAGCGTTCACGCAGCGAGGTGTGGGATGTGCTCGAGGAGATCATCCGCGAGCGCCCGGTGCTGCTGAACCGTGCACCCACCCTGCACCGCTTGGGTATTCAGGCGTTCGAGCCGCAGCTCGTCGAGGGTAAGGCAATTCAGCTGCACCCGCTCGTCTGCACCGCGTTCAACGCTGACTTCGACGGCGACCAGATGGCCGTGCACCTGCCGCTTTCGGTAGAGGCACAGGCTGAGGCACGTGTGCTGATGCTGGCATCGAACAACATCCTCAAGCCTTCGGATGGCCGCCCGGTGACGCTGCCTTCGCAGGACATGATCATCGGTCTGCACCACCTGACCACGGTCAAGACCGGTGTGCCTGGTGAGGGTCGTGCCTTCGGCTCGATCGCGGAAGCGATTCTCGCCAAGGACGAGGGCACCCTCGATCTTGGTGCGAAGGTGAAGATTCGTCTCGAGGGTTACACCAACGCCGACGGTGTCACGTCCGAGCGCCCGGTAATCGTCGAAACCACCCTCGGTCGCGCACTCTTCAATGAGACCCTGCCGGCTGGCTACCCCTACTTCGAACGCGTTGCCGACAAGGGCAGCCTGTCTGGTCTGGTGAATGACCTGGCAGAGCGTTACCCGAAGGTGGAGGTTGCCGCCACACTCGACCGGATCAAGGATGCTGGCTTCTACTGGGCTACCCGTTCGGGTATCACGGTGGCGCTGTCAGATATCGTGACGCCGTCGAACAAGGCGGAGATCCTCGCTGAGCATGAGAAGGCCGCTGCTGCGGTGCAGAAGAAGTTCGAGCGCGGCATGATCACAGACGCTGAGCGCCACCAGGAGCTCGTCGAAATCTGGACCGAGGCGACCGACGAGGTTGCCGCTGCGATGCGCGAGTCCTTCCCCGAGGACAACACCATCTACCGCATGGTGTCCTCAGGCGCGCGTGGTAACTGGCTGCAGATCCGCAATATCGCGGGTATGCGCGGTTTGGTGAGCGACCCGAAGGGTGAGATCATTCCTCGCCCGATCATTAACTCCTACCGCGAGGGTCTGTCGGTGGCGGAGTACTTCATCGCGACGCACGGTGCGCGTAAGGGTCTCGCCGATACCGCTCTGCGCACGGCGGACTCGGGTTACTTGACCCGTCGTCTCGTGGACGTCTCGCAGGATGTCATCATCCGCGAGGAAGACTGTGGCACAAACCGTGGCCTGGAATTGCCGATCGCTACCGCAGACGCCGACGGCACGCTGGTGCGTGATGACAACGTCGAGAACTCGGTGTACGCACGTACGCTTTCCAGCGAGGTTGTCGACGCGCACGGCACGGTGCTGGCTGAGGCAGGCGCTGACGTGGGCGACGTGCTCATCGACGCACTGGTCGCAGCTGGTGTCACCGAGATTAAGGTGCGATCGGTGCTGACCTGTCAGTCCGCGGTCGGTGTGTGCGCCACCTGCTACGGCCGATCCTTGGCGACCGGTCAGCGTGTCGATATCGGCGAGGCAGTCGGTATCATCGCGGCCCAGTCGATCGGCGAGCCCGGTACGCAGCTCACGATGCGTACCTTCCACACCGGTGGATCCGCGTCGGCGGACGACATCACGCAGGGTCTGCCTCGCGTGCAGGAGCTCTTCGAGGCGCGTACGCCAAAGGGTGCTTCGCCGATCGCGGAGGCTGCTGGCCGCATCACCATCGAGGATACCGAAAAGGGTCGTCGCATCCTCCTCACGCCGGATGACGGCACCGAAGAGAAGGCATACCCCGTGCTGAAGCGCGCCACCCTGCTCGTCGAGGACGGCGATCATGTGGATCTCGGTCAGCCGTTCATCGCCGGCACGCTTGACCCGAAGGACATCCTGCAGGTTGGCACCACCGAGAACGGCAAGCACATCCCTGGTGAGCGTGCGGTGCAGAAGTACCTGGTGGAGGGCGTGCAGGGCGTGTACCGCTCGCAGGGCGTGCCGATCCACGACAAGCACATCGAGGTCATCGTGCGTCAGATGCTGCGCAAGGTCACCGTTGTCGATCACGGCGAGACCGACTTGCTGCCGGGTGAGCTGGTGGATCGCGCGAAGTACCAGCGCATTAACCGCGAGGCGCTGCTCGAGGGCAAGCGCACCGCGACCGCCCGCTCCGAGGTGATGGGTATCACCAAGGCCTCACTCGCGACTGAGTCGTGGTTGTCGGCGGCCTCCTTCCAGGAGACCACCCGCGTGCTCACGCAGGCAGCGATGGAAGGATCGAAGGATCCGCTCATCGGCCTGAAGGAGAACGTGATCATCGGTAAGCTCATCCCCGCTGGCACCGGCCTCGCGACCTATCGCGATGTCGATGTTGAGGCGACTGAGGAAGCAAAGGCGGAGCGCTACCCGAGCCGTCTCTTCGCCACCGAGACCACCTTCGACGAGAACGATTTGTCGTTCGTTGATTTCGACAGCTTCACCGCTGACGAGTTCAACCCGGGTAACTACAGCTAGTCCGGGCCCTCATCGCGCGAGGCGCTCACCCTGAGGGGTGGGCGCCTCGTTGCGTTATGCGGGTTGAGTGGCGTGTGATCGGCAACACTCGCGCAGGATACGTCAGATTTCACGCCTCCCCTTGTACTCTGGCGGCAAACCGGTGTGTGCTGCTCCCCAGTACCAGCTGAGTTGCAACGAGAGGTAGAGCGATGAGCGAAGAGCGCGAAACGCCAGCGGCGGGCGCACCCCTAGAAGAGAACCAGGCGACTTCCACAGAGGTACTCGCCGCGGTGGAACGCGCAAGCGAGGTGACGCCTCCCGCCACTGCACTCGATGAGGCCACTGTGACACCTGCAGCGGCTGGGGTCGCCGTGCCCACCCCGGCGAACGTTGCTCGGGTTGCCACGCCAGTTAGCGACGACACGGTCGACCGGCCCATCATTGCTCCGGTGCTTGAACAGCCCAGCGCTGCCCCTGGTCCGAGCGCCAGTGAGATTTTCGCCGCAGCAACGCCAGCGCAGCCCGAGGGGGCGAGCCCGTTGCCAACTCCCAGCCCGCAGGGTGCGGTGCTTGCCGAACGACTGCAAGCAGACGCTGCCGCGGAGCCGCTCGTGGCGGCGACCGCAGTTGCAGCGTCGCCTGAACTGGGGCCGGTGCGCGACGGTGAGATCCGCATCAGCCCAGACCACCCCATGGCGGCTCTTTACATGCAGACACCGATGCCACCCGAGCTGAAGGGCAACCGCGGTGCTGGCGTCCTCATCGGGCTGCTCGCAACACTCGGCTTCGCCTTGGTGTACGCCGGCGTGCTCGCGCTCTGGATCGCCCCCCTCTTTCCCCCGTCGACCTTCCTTTCCGAAGGTCTGTTGCCCATTCTGATGTCGTGGGGCTTCATCCTCGCGGTGGCGGGTTTCTTCATCGCGTTGACCGTGTTGGTGCTGATAGCCGGGCGCGCAGGATGGTGGGCATACGTGCTCGGCGGTCTCATTGTTGCCGTGCTGGTGTGGGGGGCGACGCTCGGCGGGGTGGCCATTGACGCGCGGCTTGCCGGAGAAAGTGTTGGCTTTGACCCGATTGCCCTGGTGGCTGACTTCGGTCTCGTGATTCCGGTGCTCGCTGCGGCGCTGGTTGCACGTGAGGTGACGGTCTGGTTCGGTGCATGGATCGGTGCGCGCGGTAGGAAGGTGACGCGTAAGAACGCTGCAGCGCTCGCTGAGTACGAAGAAGCTCTCAACGAGGCGCAGGCGCCGAAGCTATGACCGACACCCCCCGACGTGGCGTCACCCGGGGGTATGTCGGGGGCCTCATCTTCGCGATTGTCGTGTGTTCGGTGGCCGTGGTGGTGGCAAGCTGGGGCGTGTTGAGTCTCGCCGTGGGGAGGCAGCCAGTTGAGACCCCAGATGTGCCTGCGGGGGTCGCCCCGGTGCTGTTGTTGGGCGCGCTGGTGCTGCTGGCGTGGGGATTGTGGCGTCAATCACTGCAGCTCCTGCGCGGTCATCGCGAGCTGCCGTGGGCGTCGCTCATCGGGCTGGGCGTTGGGGCATACCTGGTGTGGTCGTTGGGCGGTATTGCCTTCGGTTTCCTGATCACAGACACCTGGCTGAGCCCCTTTGCTGGGCTGCTGGTACCGATCTGGGCGATAGCTGCTGTGTTGTGCTGGGCGGTGCTGGCCCGGCGAGTCTACACCGATAAGCCGACGCCGCAGTGGCCGTGGGAACGCCGCGGTGAGCCGGGCCCTGACTGGTCGGCAGACGAAGATCCGTGGGGTGGTGCCGGCCGTGAATGATGTGATTGTGGATCGCGTTGGCGCCGCGGTTGACGCGTGGTTGCGCTGGTTGCCGAGCTGGCAGCCCGCAACGCACCGCGGACGGACGCGGATGTGTCGTCGCTGTACGGGGTCTCCCATACTTGCTGCCGCAGGAATTTCCGCCGACGTGCCGCATCAGGTGGTGCACGCGCTCACCACGCGTATGCAGCGGATCATTGACCGTGCGGTCGACGAGTTCACTGAACAGGAACTCCCGACGCTGCATGCGGAACTGTCGGGTGAGCAACTCTGGAATGCGGGTGGCTATGCGCCCGGAGACGGTCTTGATCCTGAATATGACGGCGTTGATCTCGACCCAGAACCTGAAGACGGCCAGCCGTTCCTCTTCACCATGGCCGGCCTCGCTGCAGACACGCAACCTGAGCCGGCACTCCCGCGCCCGCCCTTGACTGCCGAAGAGAAACGGCGCCTGCGTGCAGAGATTGAACTTGCCGATCAGTGTGCGCATGATGTCGGCCAGCGCGTCTGTTTTGCGTTGGTCGCGCATCGTGCACGGCTGCAACACGCTGTCCAGAGATTCGTTGAGCCGCAGATACAGGCCCTGCTTGATGAACTCTCCCGCCATCTTGAGCCGCCCCGCTAACTGGACTCACTCGTTATTGGACATTGTGGATTCCCAGGTATTGCGCTTATAGTTGTGACTTGGTGTGTTCCACCGGTGTTTGCTGTGCGTGCGCAGGAGATTGCGGGGGAGTACCCAGTAGGGTCACTCGCCGGAAACGGATGATACCCCCACGGCATACCTGCACCGGTCCGCGTCAGCGGCAGCAGGTGAGTGAGCACGTGAGTGCCCACGCATGCTTGTTCATGTAAGCATTCCTGTCACCGTGCAGGAACAACTAGGAGAATCAGTGCCTACT
>CAZTBS010000063.1:0-5286 GCA_964612125.1 uncultured Leucobacter sp.
GCCGCCACGCCCGCCTCCGCAAGAAGATCGTGGGCACCGAGGCGCGTCCGCGTCTGGTGGTCAACCGTTCCGCGCGTCACGTATTCGTGCAGGTGATCGACGATTCGAAGGGTCACACCCTCGTGTCTGCTTCGACCATGGAAGCCGATCTGCGCGCGTTCGACGGTGACAAGACCGCAAAGGCTCGTCGCGTTGGCGAACTGGTCGCCGAACGCGCTAAGAGTGCCGGAATCGAAGCCGTGGTATTCGACCGCGGCGGTAGCAAGTACGCCGGCCGCGTTGCCGCGATTGCCGACGGCGCACGCGAAGGGGGGCTGACCCTGTGAGCGAAGTAACGAAGGAGCAGGAAGTGAACGCAGAGGCCCAGGCCGAGACCCCGGCCGCTGAGGCAACGGGCGCCACGGCTCCGGCGCAGGATCACCGTACCGAACCGCGCGAGGCCCGCCGTGGCAGCCGCGATCGTGGTACCCGGAACGAGCGTGGCGGTCGTGAGCGCAACGAGAGCCAGTTCCTCGAGCGCGTTGTCACCATCAACCGCGTCTCCAAGGTCGTCAAGGGCGGTCGTCGCTTCAGCTTTACCGCGCTTGTCGTGGTGGGCGATGGTAACGGCACCGTTGGTGTCGGCTACGGTAAAGCGAAGGAAGTTCCGCTCGCGATTGCCAAGGGCGTTGAGGAAGCAAAGAAGAACTTCTTCCGCGTTCCCCGCGTCGGTAGCACCATCCCGCACCCCGTGCAGGGTGAAGCCGCTGCAGGCGTCGTTCTGCTGCGTCCCGCTGCTGAAGGTACCGGTGTTATCGCCGGTGGCCCCGTGCGCGCCGTACTCGAGTGCGCAGGCATCCACGACGTTCTGAGCAAGTCGCTCGGCTCGTCGAACACCTTGAACATCGTGCATGCGACCGTTGAGGCTTTGCAGCAGCTCGAGGAGCCTCGCTCCGTGGCAGCTCGCCGTGGTCTCGACTTCGACCGCGTCGCTCCGGCCCGCATCGTGCGCGCTGAGGCGAAGGCCGCGGCCGACGCTGCCGCTCAGGCGAAGGCAGGTGCGTAATGGCTAAGGCCCTGAAGATTACGCAGACGAAGTCCGTTATCAGTGAGAAGCAGAACCAGCGCGACACGCTCCGCAGCCTGGGTTTGAAGCGCATCGGCGACTCTGTCGTGCGTGAAGACACCCGTGCCAACCGCGGTTACGTCCGTGCGGTTGCTCACCTGGTTCAGGTTGAGGAGATCGACGCATGAGCGAGAAGAACGAGGAAGGCCGCGAGCAGGTCCTGAAGGCTCACCACCTTCGTCCGGCTCCCGGTGCAAAGAAGGCTAAGACCCGCGTGGGTCGCGGTGAGGGATCCAAGGGTAAGACCGCAGGTCGCGGCACCAAGGGCACCAAGGCGCGTTACCAGGTCAAGGCTGGCTTCGAGGGTGGGCAGATGCCGCTGCACATGCGTACTCCGAAGCTGCGTGGGTTCAAGAACCCGTTCCGCACTGAGTACCAGGTCGTGAACGTGGCGAAGCTCGCGGAGCTCTACCCCGAGGGTGGCAACGTGACCGTTGCCGATCTCGTCGAGAAGGGCGCAGTTCGTAAGAACCAGCCTGTGAAGGTCCTCGGTAACGGCGACCTGCAGGTGAAGCTCACCGTCTCGGTCGACAAGGTCTCCGGCTCGGCTGAGCAGAAGATCGTGGCCGCAGGCGGCGAGATCAAGTAGTGATTCCCGAGATTTCTCGGGCGTAGAGGCCGGGTGGATCCGCATCGAGCGTGATCCACCCGGCTTCGCACTTTTTCAGCACACGTGCACTGCGTGTAGGCTGGTGACTTGGTTTCTGCCTGATGTGCGAAACCCTTCTCAAACTCTTCAGGAGGCAGGCTGTGTTCAGCGCTATCGGACGGATCTTTCGGACGCCCGATCTGCGGCGGAAGATTCTCTTCACGCTGGGGATTGTGGCACTCTTCCGCCTGGGATCCTTCGTGCCCGCACCGTTTGTCAACTTCGACAATGTGCAGGCCTGTCTCGTAGCCAACCAGGGCACCTCTGGTCTGTACGAGATGATCAACATGTTCAGCGGCGGCGCGCTGCTGCAACTGTCGATCTTCGCGCTGGGCATCATGCCGTATATTACGGCGTCTATCATTACGCAGCTGCTTCGTGTGGTCATTCCACACTTCGAAGCACTGCACAAGGAAGGCCAGACCGGTCAGGCAAAGCTGACCCAGTACACGCGATACCTGACGATCGCCCTGGCGATCTTGCAGTCGACGACGCTCATCACGGTCGCACGGTCAGGCATGCTCTTCGGCAGCAATGCCGCAAGCGCCGCGTGCCAGAACCTGGTGTCCCAAGAGTGGTGGGCGATCATCATCATGATCCTGACGCTGACTGCTGGCACCGGCCTGATTATGTGGTTCGGTGAGCTGATCACCGAGCGCGGCATCGGTAACGGCATGTCGCTACTCATCTTCACCTCAATTGCCGCGCAGTTCCCGAATGCACTCTGGACGATCCAGATCTCGAAGGGCTGGGAAGTCTTCCTGTTCGTGCTCGCGGTAGGAATCGTGGTGGTGGCCGCGGTGGTCTACGTCGAGCAGTCACAGCGCCGCATTCCTGTGCAGTATGCCAAGCGCGTGGTGGGTCGCCGCACCTACGGCGGCAGCAGCACCTACATTCCGATCAAGGTCAACATGGCCGGCGTGATCCCGGTAATCTTCGCCTCCGCGATCCTGTACCTGCCGATGTTGATTGCTCAGTTCAACCAGCCAGGTATCGGCGAGGAGCCGAAGGCCTGGGTCGTGTGGATCACCAACAACCTCATGCAGGGCGATCAGCCGCTGTACATGCTGGTGTTCTTCCTCCTCGTGCTTGGCTTCACCTTCTTCTACGTGCAGATCACCTTCAACCCGGAGGAAGTCGCCGACAACATGAAGAAGTACGGTGGGTTCGTACCCGGCATTCGCGCCGGCCGACCCACCGCCGAGTACCTCAACTACGTGCTCACCCGCATCACCAGCGCGGGCTCGCTCTACCTGGGCGTGATCGCACTTCTCCCACTTATCGCGCTGGCATTCTTCGGCGCGAATCAGAACTTCCCGTTCGGCGGCGCCTCGATCCTGATTATCGTTGGCGTTGGCCTCGAGACGGTGAAGCAGATTGACGCGCAGCTGCAGCAGCGCCACTACGAAGGGCTACTCAACAAATGACCGAAACTCGGCAAGCTCGACTTCTGATCATCGGCGCTCCCGGCGCCGGAAAAGGCACCCAGGCGGCGCGTATCGCCGAGCGCTACGGTGTTCCCGCGATCTCCACTGGTGATATCTTCCGCGCGAACATCAAGGCGGGGACCCAGCTCGGTCAGCGCGTGCAGTCACTGATTGAAAAGGGTCAGCTCGTTCCCGACGAGCTCACGAACGAGATCGTCGCCGATCGTCTGAAGCGCGAGGATGCCGCGAACGGATTTCTGCTCGATGGATATCCGCGCACCGTCGCGCAGGTGCACGCATTGGACGCTGTGCTTGAAGCCGACGCACGCAAGATCGACGCTGTGGTGCTGCTCGAGGCAGACACCGACGCGGTCGTGGCTCGCCTGCTGAAGCGCGCCGAGATTGAAGGGCGCGTCGATGACACCGAAGAGGTGATTCGCCACCGCCAAGAAGTCTACGCAGAGCAGACGGCGCCGCTCATCGATTTGTTTGAGGCCCGTGGCATCCTGGTCACGGTCGACGGCCTCGGCGAGGTCGAGGCAGTAGCGGATCGCATCGCCACCGCACTCGACGAGAAGCTGGGCGCATAGTCGTGTCACGTGGTCTGCTGCGCCGGTCGATCTACAAATCACCGGCGCAGTTGCGTTTGATGCTGGCACCGGGCGAAGCGACGGCTGCGGCGCTTGCGGCGATGGCCGCGGCGGTCCGACCGGGAATCACGACACTTGAGCTCGACGCTATCGCCGAGCAGACGATTCGCGACCTGGGTGCAGCACCAAACTTCATGCTGGAGCACGGGTACCGGCACACCATTTGCGCCAATGTGAACGAGCATGTGGTGCATGCGATCCCGACCGACCGGGTGCTCGAGCCCGGCGACATTGTGGCGCTCGATGTGGGCGCCATCGTGGGCGGCTGGAACGGCGACGCCGCGATCACGGTGACTCTGCCTGACCCGACTCGGCCTGATCGCACCGAACACATTGCACAGCTTTCGCACGTCACCGAGCAGGCGATGTGGCACGGTATCGCTCGCCTGGCGCGTGCGAAGCACCTGAACGAGGTCGGTGAGGCCGTGTCTGACTACGTGCGAGCGCACAGCGAGTTCGGTGTGCTCGAGGATTACATCGGTCACGGCATTGGGCGCCGGATGCATGAGGATCCGCCGGTATTCAATGTGCCGGTTGGGCGCCGCGGGCCCGAGGTGAAACCGGGCCTGGTGGTCGCGATCGAGCCGATTATCTCTGCCGGTGGGATCGACACGGTGGTGCAGGATGACGACTGGACCGTCACGATTGCCGACGGATCGCTGTCAGCGCAGTGGGAGCACTCCGTTGCGGTGCACGCCGATGGTATCTGGGTGCTGACCGCACCTGACGGCGGAGCCGCGGGGCTGGCGCCGTTCGGCATCACCCCGGTGCCGATTCCGTAGCCGCGGCCGCGCGAACTTTCGCTGCGGTTTTCTGCTCGCGGTGAGAGAATGAAGCATGGACGACATCAAAGACCCGATCACAGTCATCGATGACGCGGAGTGCTGGCGCCTGCTTGCTACGCAGGAGGTCGGCCGCATCGTTACACACGTGGGTGATGTCTTCGACATATTCCCTGTGAACTACGTCGTCGATGGCGAGTCGATTGTGTTGCGTACCGCTGAGGGCACGAAGCTGGTCGAACTTGTCATCTCGGGGGAGGTGCTGTTTGAGGTAGACGCACACACCGACAGTGAGGCGTGGAGTGTTGTGCTGCGAGGCACAGCTCGTCGACTCGACACTGAGGCAGAGATCGCAGCCGCTGAGCAGCTGCCACTGCGGCCCTACGTGCCCACCATTAAGCGCAACTTCGTGCGGATCGAGCCGAACTCGCTCAGTGGCCGACACTTCCAGATCGGACCGGAGCCTGAGCGGCAAGGGGTGCAGGCCTACTAGGCCGCAGGCCTCTTCCCAACACGACCCTGATTTCTGTTCATGGCCTGCACCGGCTACACTGGACAGGTTGCCAAAGCTCAGCTGCGGTGGCAACGGGCTGTGGCGCAGCTTGGTAGCGCACTTGACTGGGGGTTAACGGCTGTAGCCTCTCGTCAGCCCAAAATAACTAAACAACGGGTT
>CAZTBS010000064.1:0-5117 GCA_964612125.1 uncultured Leucobacter sp.
GAGCCTCCGGAAGGGTCACGGTTTCCGGGGAATCCCGCTCGGCGCTCTCCTCCACCGTGCTCTCGGCTGGGGCCTCCGTCGTGGCTGGCGTGTCGGCGTTCTCTGTGACTGGTGCGATTGTCGTGCATCCAGCCAGTCCGATCATCAGGGCGGTTGTTGCGAGAAGGGCGAACTGCCTGATCATTTCGAAACCCCAAACTGTGTGATCGTAATGCGTGTCCTGATACTACCCGGGGTATCTATGTGAGGCCAGCACAAGTTCAGTGATCGGGCAAAGTCATGCGAAGCCGGGGAGCAAAGGGATATGGGCTCACTTGTGACCTGACCTACAGTTTTATTTCCACTCTCACCTGAACGAGCATCAGACCCGAGCGTGACTGTGTGCTTGTCGTGGGGGCTTCATCTCAATTCACGGTTGAGCGTTCGCGATAATTGCACCAGCTGTGACTAGCGAGATGCGCACCTGCTTTCGGTCGGCGCCGAGTGTGCGGGCGATCGCGCGTATCGAGATGCCGCCGCCGTGCAGTTTCACTGCTTCAGCGGCATCCTCGATCGTGAGTCCGTGCTGGCGGCGCACGACATTGTTCCGGGTGAGGTGCTTCGAGACTGTTGCACGGTGCACACCATACTTCTGTGCGAGATAGCCGACGCTGAGACCAGCGAGGTAATCGTCGACCAGGCGGTCTACTTCAGAGGGGGTGAGAAAGGTTTGAGGTTTCCCAATCCTCCTGACGCAGGCCCCTCGAACGTCCTGAATTGGGGTGTTCTCGACCCGCTGAGACACCCGGTAGACGCCTCGTTTCCAGCGGGATATCAACGATTTCAGCATCGGGGTAGGGTTTGAAAACTCTCTACGCAGGAACCCCATAGTGGTGAGGTTCAAACCCTCGACGAGATTCTCCAGTCTTGTGAAGGTTTGAACCTCACCTTTTTTCGTCATTGTGCCTGATGCTGCGGTTGCCGCTGCCGCCCAGGTGAGTGCGTTGGCTTGCTGCTCAGTAGCGCACAGCGAACCATATAGGCGCTGATAGTCCGCCCGCGCTTCCCCGTCTCCATCGATAAAGATCTTTCTGAAGATCGCCTGGTTGCAGATTCTTCGGTTCGCGTTATCGCAGCGCTCATAAATAAGCGACACGTTCGCCAGCAACGCGAGCGAGTCCTCGAGGTACTCTCGGGCTGACGAATACTCCTCATGATGCGCGCTGATGCGGTGCTCGATGTCTTCGAGGCGGTTCGAGATCCGACCCTGCTCTTGTTTGAGTAAGTCAAGTGGAACAGCACCGGCGTAGTGTGCCTGGAAGAGCTTGGTGCGCTCCTAGTCGAGCCGGTCTCGCGCGTCAGCGAGGTGTGTAAGCTCGGCGGACTCGGTCGCCATTAACCGGTCGAACTCGGCATGCGCCACCCCCGCAAGCTCCTGCCGCACCTCACCGCTCACCTTAATGCGTGAGCAATTCGCATCGATCAAACGCTCGATGTCTTCAATGAGATCGTGCACCCGGGTCGCGTCAGAAGCGGACATGCTTGAGTTCTTAACTTGATCTCACACCTCTTTTTGCGCGATTGACTAGGCGGAACTCTGTTGCGCGTGGGGCAGCGCGAGCGTTTGACGTTCGCCTCACAGGAGGCCATTATGAACAGAGAGCTCGCATGTACCTGCCTGACTCAACTGCCACCCGCTATTGGTACAAACCTCCAAGAACCGGTTGCACTGATTACGCAGCGCAGAAACCCGCGATGACGCCTGTGTTTCACAGCGCCAGAACCCCTGAGAGGCATCATGTCAGCTACATCATCTGAACGCGGAAACCTGACGAGTGCGAGCAAGGTGCTTGAGGTGCTCCTCCTTTTCTCGGAGACGCGCACGGAACTCTCTGCGGCTCAAATCTCGGAGCTTATCGGCGCCACCTCGCCGACGACGTATCGTTACTTGGCTCTCCTGAAGAAACTTCATCTCCTCGCCGAGGGCCGGTCTGGGTATTATCATCCAACAGCTCGTGTCATGCCGCTAGCACGGGCGGCTCAGATAGCGAACCCTCTCACTGAGATCGCCAAACCTCTGCTGCGTGACGCGGTCGAGCAGATCGGAGAGACGGTGATGCTGCTGCAGCAGACCGGTGACCTGCTGATCTGTACGGAGCTGGTTGAGTCGCCTCATCACGTGAGGTACACAATTCCCATGGGTAGAACGATTCCTCTTGGCGTCGGGGCATCTGGCAAACTCGCGCTCGCACTTGCAGACGAAGAAACGAGAGCCCGTCTTTTGCCCCCGCACTTGCCGGTGGAGCAGCTCGACGAGGCTCTCCACCTTGGTTATGCAACGAGCGGGTCCGAGATCGACATGGGTTCGTGGGCGTGTAGTGTACCAGTGAATATTCCTGGCGAGGTGTTTGTGTTGAGTTGCGCGGGTCCGGAGACTCGAATGACCGCTGAGCGGCGAGCCAGCACGATCGGCACCCTGCGAACTACCGCGATGCGAATCTCGAACGAGTTCGTAAAGTTCACTGTCTAAGCGTTCAGGCTGCGGGCGAGTGTCGCCGGGCCGGGGAGGCATCGACCTCTAAAGGTTTGCGGTGCGTGAGTGCGGGTAGACGCAGGCCTCCGGCGATATATGCGGGTGCAGTGATCCACATCGTGCCGGAGGCCTTCGTGCCAGCTCATTGCCACACGCGGCGCCTCAATCAGGCTTATGTGAGTGAGAACACTCGAGTAGCGATGCCCTCGAAAAATTCGAATTTCTCATCGTCACTCATGGGCAGGTTGTCTTGCAGCGCAACTTCGGCCGGTTCGTACTGGTACGGGTAATCCATCGCGTACATCACGCGATCTGCGCCAACCATTTCACGAACGAACATGACCTCTGTGTGCCAGGGCATCCCACTGGTCGTGTACCACACGTTGCTCTTCAGATACTCTGAAGGCTTCTTCGGAAGCGGTTTCACGTGCGGGTACCGGCCGGTGGCAATCTGCTTGCCGTACATGTAATCGATGCGGTTGAGCCAGAATGGCAATGCTTCTCCAAGATGGCCGACGACGATCTTCAGGTTCGGGTATTTTTCGAAGATGCCTGAGGTGACGAGACGGAGCAGGTGCAGACCGGTCTCGACGCCGAAGCCGTAGATCGATCCGTCGAGGCCTCGATCGTGGAACGCCTTGAAGATTTGCTGAGATGGCGCGTTCGGGTGCAGGTACACGGGCACGTCGAGGGCTTCGGCTGCTTCGTAGAACGCCTCATAGTGGGGACTGTCGGTGTACTCGTCGCGCACGTGTGAGTTCAGAATCGCGCCTTTGAAGCCGAGCTCAGTGACTGCGCGTGCGAGCTCTGCGGCGCCGGCGTCAGTCGCGGTGAAGGGCACCGCGGCGAGACCTGCGAAACGCGTGGGGTGTTCGGCTATCACCTCTGCCATGCGGTCATTGGATTTCTGCGACAGCCAGGTCGCATCGCGAGCTGCGAGCGGATTGGTGCCGGGTGAGGTGAGGGACAGGATCTGCAGATCAATTCCTGCTTCGTCCATCTCGCGAAGGCGGGTATCGGTGTCGGTGAGTCTGTGGCGAACGGATTCGGGGCGTTCGCCACTGCCGAGAGCGTAATAACCCATCAGGCTCATGAAACTTGGATCGTCTTGCGGGTAGCGGCTCAGGAGGTCGCGGTAAATGTCGAACATCTCGGGCAGACCCCAGCCTTCTTCGACTGCAATGCGACGATATGGCTTCTGCGGAGGTTTGTTGCTCATGTGTGATGGATTCTCTCTGTTAAGGGCACCGTGTGCGGTATGGAAGTGGTTGAACTGAAAACCTTGTTGCTAATCGGTGGCGACGTCTGAGTGGGAGGAATGACGCTAGAAGACCGCCCACTGACACGAGCTAATCTCAATATGCGTTAAGCCTGTTGCGCATAATGAGAAATTGTAGCAACTCTGGTACGGGCGTCAAGAGTTGCCTTGCGTTGAGACAGCTGCCGTCTCGGCTCGCGCTCTAGGTTGTACTGTGACTGGTTAATCGCTTGATCACGCCTTCTGTGGGGCTGTGATCTTGCGGAGCCGTGTGGGCCAAATTAAGTGAAGTGCGTTGGTGTCTAGACAGCAGCAAAAAGAACAAGTATGCTACGTATGCGTAAGATGTGTACACGCACTATTTTACGTTGGTTCGAATAACGTTTTTGATTATGGACCGACTTTCAAAGGAGAGAGTGGTATGAAGAAAAAATCCGGTATTTTGGTTGCCCTCGCTGTCGCCAGTGCAACCCTATTGGCGAGCTGCGCCAGCAACGCTGAACCCACACCCGCACCAGAAACGGAGCCACCAGCTCTCACCGAAATTGTGCCAATCACCGTTGGGGTGCTGCCATCAGTTGACGTGGCCTCGATCTACGTCGGTCAGTCCGAAGGCTTCTTTGAAGAAGAAGGACTCGACGTCACCCTTGAGCTCGCACAGGGTGGAGCGGCAATTGTGCCTGCCGTCGTGTCGGGTGAGTACCAATTCGGATTCAGTAACATCACGTCGCTGCTGCTCGGCACCGACCGTGGAGTACCTTTGCGTGCAGTGTCTTCGGGGCCTTTCGTCGTTGACGCAGAACGTGACACGTCTGCACTCGTAGTGTTGGGTGACTCGCCGGTGCAGACTGCGGCAGACCTCGAGGGCCGTACCGTCGCAGTCAATGCGTTGAGCAACTTTACTGAGACGGTAACCCGCAACGCGATCGACCAAGACGGTGGAGATTCCAATGCTGTCAACTTTGTTGAGGTGGCTATCCCCGAGATGGGTGCCACTCTTGCTGCTGGCCAGGTGGACGCGATCTTCGTCGGCGGCCCCGGTCTCACCAACGCACTGAATCAGGGCGGTCGAATCATTTCACACCCCGCGGCCGAAACTGATCCCAACTTGATGATTTCGGCATATTTCACCAGCCAAGAGTATGCTGCATCACACCCTGAAGTGGTTGCCGCGTTTGCCCGGGCGATGGATCGTGCGAATGACTTCGCACAGGAGAACCCTGACGCGACCCGAGCAATTCTCTCCGAGTACCTCCGTCTTGATGAGGCAGTGCAGGCTGAAGTGTTGTTGCCGCGTTTCTCGTCTGAGTTCTCTGAGGAATCGTTCCAGATTCAGGCTGATCTCGC
>CAZTBS010000065.1:0-4876 GCA_964612125.1 uncultured Leucobacter sp.
CTTGACGGTGAACCCGTCGAAGAAGAAGCGCACCGTCAAGCCTCCGACCACGAGCGAGGTGCGGGCGCAGAAACCTGAAATCGTCACTTGGACAGCCGAGCAGTTGCAGACGTTCCTCACCTGGAACCGCGACGAGTTGGAAGACGAGCTGTTTCCGCTGTGGCGGCTCATCGCCTACACCGGCATGCGCAGAAGCGAAGCCCTCGCCTTGAAGTGGAGCGACCTCAACACCAAGGCGATGCGCGTCAGCATCCGCCGCGCGGTCAATACCGACGACTGGACGAAGACCAAGCCCCCGAAGACCGGCAACGCGCGCGTGATCGACGTAGACGAGGACACCCTGAAAGTGCTCGCCTCCTACAAGGTCGCCCGCGCGGAACTGGCATTCGAGCTTGCCAAGGCCGACGCCTACATCTTCGGCGACGACGACGGGAAGCTGCGCTCACCCGACGCGATGACGAGCCGCTGGGATCGCCGCATGAACTGGCTCACCACGAAGAACGACACCATGCACCGGGTCACGATCAAGGGGCTGCGTCACACCCACGCGACCCTGCTGCTCGAACTCGGCGAGCATCCCAAGGTCGTCCAAGAGCGCCTTGGGCACTCAACGATCACGACGACGATGAACATCTACTCCCACGTCACCCCGACCATGCAGCGGTCGGCCGTGACCCGCTTCGCTGCCCATCTCGGCCACGCTTAGCACTTTTTCTAGCACTTCCGACGAAGACGACCCCCAACCCGGAGAACTAAATCCCAGGTCAGGGGCCATTTCATTCGCGTGCGCGAGGGGGGACTTGAACCCCCACGCCCTTGCGGGCACTGGCACCTGAAGCCAGCGCGTCTGCCATTCCGCCACTCGCGCGAGTCGCTATCCCACGCAATCGCAAGACAACTCGCTTAGCTTAGCAACTCCCTAGCCAGAGCACCAAAACGAAGGTTAGCAAGACTATGTGCGCTGGGGCTCATGCAACGCAACGTCGCTCCAGTTGCACAGTGCCACGGTGTTCTTTCCCGCGCGCTTCGCCTCGTACATCGCCTGATCAGCCACCGCGATGAAATCACGGGCCAACGGCGCACCTTCGCCTGGGCGGGGTGCCCACATGACCGCTCCGATGCTCGCAGAGAGCATGCGATCACCAATAAGCTCCCGCATCGGCCGACGAACCTGTTCGAGCACGCGCTCGGCCAGCAGAGAAAGCGCGGTTTTGTCAGTCGGACCGCCAGCGAGCACGAACTCATCGCCCCCGAGTCGACTGACTATTCCACCGACCGGTGTGACCAGTTTCAACCGCTCGGCAATATTCCGCAGGAGCTTGTCTCCGACGACATGGCCGCACTCACGATTGATGGCACGAAAGCCGTCAAGATCGAGGTAGATCGCAGCACACGGGCGCTCCGATCGAGTTGCGGAAAGCAAGATTCGCGACAGCTGTTCTTCAAGCAGAGTTTGATTGGCGAGCCCCGTCAGCGGATCGTGTAGTGCCTGATGCCGCAGCTGTTCCTGCAAATTGTTCAGCTGCTCATTTGCGCGATCAGCGCTGAGCCGGGCCTCAATCAGTTCGCGCTCGAAACGTGCACGCTCCGTGGCATCGATCAGCGCGACATGTGCCCACCGATCCCCCTCAGCGGTCGTGACCAAGTCCGCATTGAAGAGAATGGGCGCAAAGTCTCCGTCAAGGGTGCAGCCTTCGACTGACACCTCCCGAAACACCTGCTTTTCACTGCCTTCAGCGTTCAGAATCGCCAGACATGTCTCCCGAGACTCAGCAGACAACCAGCTCAGCGCGTTGTCGCCGATCAGTGCCCCGCTCGCCGCCTCGGGCGCGTATCCGCGCCACTGCGCGAGCATGAGGTTATGTGCGAGGATCCGACCCTGCTGATCGATCGTCATGAGCCCGACAGGAGCATGCCGCGACAACTCCGCTTGGGCGTAGTCCGCGAGATGACGTGAGATCTCAGCGTATTCAGAAGCGGACTCATCGCCATTCATATTCGCGATTTTCACACCCGCCTCCCCCGATTGTGCAGTGATTCCTTCATTGTAGGTGCCGTGCTGCTGACAATTCGCCCGTGGTAGAGGTCAGGCTGTTGTGGATTCATGAAACGTCTCGGATTGGTTCCAAATCTGATCCATGCTTCGGTCTCGTAGGGGCCTCGCGGTAGGCTCCAGATGTACCGCGGGGCTTCACTCCCGCCACGTCATTTGAGTTGTAGTGAACATGAAATGAGGATCTAGATCAATGAAGATTCGTTTTGCTCTGCCGGCTCTTGCTGCTGCAGCTGCACTTCTTCTGACCGGCTGCACCAACACCGAAGGTGAGACTGCAGCAACCGTCGATGCGGGCGGAATTCAGCCCGACGAAGCAGCGGTTGCGCTTCTGCCAGCAGAGATCGCCGAGGGTGGTGTGCTCAGCATGGGCACCGATGCCGAGTACCCGCCGAACGAGTACAAGGACTCCTCAGGCAACCCGGTCGGTTGGGGCGTTGAACTGGCTAACGCCATTGCAGCGAAGCTTGGTCTTGAGCCCGAATGGGAGATCCTGCCGTTTGACAGCATTCTGCCGCGCATTGAAGAAGGCGCGCTGCTGATGGGTGCCTCCTCCTTCACGGATAACCTTGAGCGCCAGAAGACGGTCGACTTCGTGAACTATCTCAACGCGGGTAGCATGTGGGCCTCGGTTGATGCGTCTATTGATCCCGATGATGCCTGTGGCTTGACGGTTGCGGTGCAGACCGGCACCATTCAGCACACCGATGAGCTGCCAGCTCGTAGCGAGAAGTGCGTCTCTGAGGGCAAGGAAGCCATCACCATCCTGCCGTTCGACGGACAGCCCGAGGTTACCAATTCCGTAGTCAACGGCCAGGCAGATGCGTTCTCGGCTGACTTCCCTGTGACGCTTGACGCAGTCGCACAGGTTGGCGGCGATCTGCAGACCGTCGGCGAGATGTTCGATACCTCCCCCTACGGTTTCGCAATCATGAAGGGCAGCGGTCTGACCGAGGCTGTGCAGGCGGCTCTGCAGTCGCTGATGGACGACGGCACCTACCTCGAGATCCTCGAGGGCGCCGGCGTCGAGTCTGGCGCGGTGGAATCGGCGACGATCAACGCCGGTAAAGAGTAGTCCACAGGGATTCGCGAGTCATGTCTGACACGCAATCCAGGGGTGCGGGGCCTGAGGTCTCGCACCCGGATGCCCACGCGGTGCCGGAGCGGATCGAAGCGATCAAGCTCCGGCACCCGTGGCGCACGGTGTTTGCCACCGTTCTTCTGATCATTGTTGCGCTGTTCATTTATGACGCGGCGTTTAACCGGCCGGTGTACTCGTGGGACATCGTCGGGCAGTATCTCTTTGACGTGCGCGTGCTGGATGCCATCTGGTACACCCTGCAGCTCACAATTTATTCGATGATCATTGCGATCATCCTGGGCATCGTTATCGCGATTATGCGCCTGTCGCCCAATCCAGTGTTCCGCTCGATCTCCTGGTTTTACCTGTGGATCTTCCGGGGTACCCCGGTGTATGTGCAGCTGGTGTTTTGGGGCCTGGTGCCCGTGATCTATAAGTCGATCGACATCGGTGTTCCCTTCACCGAAGCGATGATTTCGTTAACCACGAAAGATCTGCTCAGCTACTTCGCGCTCGCCATCATTGGCTTGGCGCTGAACGAGGCTGCCTACATGGCTGAAATTGTGCGTGCCGGCCTGCTCTCGGTAGATAAGGGGCAAGAAGAGGCAGCAACCGCGTTGGGGCTCGGGTGGTGGCACACGATGACTCGCGTAATCCTGCCTCAGGCGATGCGAGTGATCATTCCGCCGACGGGCAACGAGGTCATTTCAATGTTGAAAACCACCTCACTGGTCACCGCGGTTCCGTTCACCCTCGAGCTCTACACACGCACCCGCGATATCGCTGCGGTGACGTACAAGCCAGTGCCGCTGCTCATTGTTGCGTCAGTCTGGTACTTGGTGGTCACCTCGATTCTCATGGTGGGTCAGTACTACCTTGAGCGTCACTTCGCTCGTGGCGTTACCGCGCGCCCAGATACGCCGAAGGTCACCCTTGAAACCGGTGCTGTGGGGGTGTCCGGGGGTAAGGCTCGCCGCGGTGGTCGAGTGCGTGGTCTTGAGACTGGCGGCACTGTGCCACCGGCGTCAGCTGAGCATGGAGGGGATGAACGATGAGTGAATCAACCGACACCCCGATGGTGAAGGCCGAAGCAGTCTCGAAGTCGTTCGGCTCAAACGAGGTACTGAAGAGCATCTCGCTCGAGGTGAATCGCGGGGAAGTGCTGTGCTTGGTGGGCCCGTCCGGGTCTGGCAAGTCAACCTTTTTGCGCTGCATTAACCACCTCGAGACCATCAGCGCAGGTCGCCTGTGGGTAGACGGTGAGCTCGTCGGATACCGTCAGCACGGCGACAAGATCTACGAGCTGAACGCGCGTGAGGCCGCGAAACAGCGCCGCGACATCGGCATGGTGTTTCAGCGCTTTAACCTCTTTCCGCATATGACGGCGCTGGAGAACGTCATGGCTGCCCCGATGCTCTTGAAGAAGGGCGGCAAAGCGCAGCTGAAGACCAAGGCCATGGAACTCCTGGCGCGGGTTGGTCTAGCCGAGCGACACGATTACTACCCGGCGCATCTCTCGGGCGGTCAACAACAGCGCGTTGCGATCGCCCGGGCGCTGGCGATGGAGCCGAAGCTCATGCTGTTCGACGAGCCCACTTCAGCGCTCGACCCTGAGCTTGTGGGTGAGGTACTGGACGTAATGCAGGGCCTCGCCGAAAGTGGCATGACCATGGTCGTAGTGACGCATGAGATGGGCTTCGCCCGCGAAGTCGCCGACACCCTGGTGTTCATGGACGGCGGAG
>CAZTBS010000066.1:0-4867 GCA_964612125.1 uncultured Leucobacter sp.
CGCGAACCAAGAACTCGCCGCGGTCGAGGCCGAATCACAGACGCTGAGCACACAGATCGCAAGCTTTGGCGAGGCCCAGAAGATGCTCGCTGCAGTGGGCGGTCGGTCCTCAGATCGCGCCGTGATCACACAGACCGAGGTGCTCTTCATGGAACTTCGCGATCAGCTCGTCAGGAGTCTGCCTGAGGGCTCGGCTATCGTGCAGTTTGCGGCATCGCTTCCCGGGGGTGACGACGACGCAGCTGCTGATCCCGCTGTAGTCGAGGCCTGCCCCGCGACCGGTGCAACCGTCACCATGACCCTGTCGACTCCAGACGGCGGGGGGCTGAGTGCGGCCGCGGCGTTCCTCGACCAGGCCGGGCAGCTCGACGGCTTCGTGTGCGGCCAGGTGATCGCTACCGCGCTCGTGAGCGCGGGTGACACCACGACCTCGGAGACACAACTGCAACTCGTGTTTGACGACACGGTGCGCGCCGGTCGTTTTGCCCAGGAGGACGCCCAATGAGCGCGAAAACCAGACTGTGGGTACTCATCACCGGCGTGCTCTGCGCCTTCGTCGTGCTCTACGGGGTGATCGCCGGCCTCTTGCCGCAGCTCTCCGCAGCTGCAACGACCCGCACCCTCGCCGACACCACGGCGTTGACCGTCGAGACCCAGCGTGCACAGCTCGCGACGCTGCAGCAAGCTGACGAGGACGCAGCAGCATTGCGCTCCGAGCTCGAAGAGCTTGAGATCGCGATTCCCGTGACCACCGACTGGCCGGTGTTCTTGCGGGAGCTGGCAGCTATTCAAAGCCAATCCGGGGCGACCCTGTCTGAATTCAGCGTCGGACAGGCCATTCTCCCCACGCCCGCCACCGAGGATCCCGCAGCCGCTGATCCGGCGGTTGAGGCGGCGCCTGATGCTGCGGTCGCCGATGCTTCGGCCAGCGACCCAGCAGCCGGTGCTGCGGTATCGGCGACCGGTCTCGTCGAGATTCCGATCACCATCACGGTCACCGGCACGCCCGATCAGGTTGGACAGTTCTTCCGATCGCTCCAAACCGGCGAACGCTTGGTGTTTGCTCAATCGGTCGACATTGACAGTACGGGTGACACTACTACCGGCACCTTCCTGGGTTCCGTGTTCGTTGTGCCGAACTGAGCCCATTCGCGTGCCCTCGCGCCCGCGAAGCCTCGCTCACTAGACTGGCCACATGGTCGCCACACCGATTGACCACAGGCTCAGCCCCTTCCGCGTGGTCCTCTTCGACCTCGACGGGGTGGTGACGCCGACGGTCGATCTGCACCTGCGGGCGTGGCGCGAGACCTTCGACCGTTTCTTCGCCGGGCGCGGCCTCGCGCCGTTTCGCGACGCCGAATACTACGCCTCGCTCGACGGGCGCCCCCGCTTCGACGGGGTGTTTGCGGTGCTTGCCGCCCGCGGCATTGAACTCGCCCCCGGCACCCCTGCAGACAACGACTTCTTCAGTATCTGGGGCATCGGCAACCGCAAGAACCGCGTCTTCGCCGATCTGCTTGCCGCAGGCGGCATCGACCCCTACCCGGGCACGGTGCGCCTGCTCGACGCGCTCCGCGAGCTCGAAGCACCTATCGGGCTCGTCTCGAGCTCACGCAACGCCGAAGCCGTGCTCACCGCGGCGGGGCTGCGTGACCGTTTCCACGTGGTCGTCGACGGGCTCATCGCCGCAGCTGAGCAGCTGCCCGGTAAGCCTCACCCCGCCACCTTTCTTGCCGCAGCCGAACGCCTCGGCGCCGCACCGTGTGAAACGGTGGTGTTCGAAGACGCCGAATCCGGGGTGGCCGCAGCTCGTACCGGCGGCTTTGGTCTCGTGATCGGGGTGGATCGCGGCGCCGGTCACGACGCTCTGCTCGCCGCAGGCGCCGACTTTGTGGTCACAGACCTCGCGGAGCTCGTGCAGTGACGGCGCGCCACGACCTCTTTGGGGCGCACGTCGAAACCCTGCGCCGCGATTTCGGCGACGACCCTTGGCGGCTCACCCTCACCGGGGTGCAGCCAGCCACCGCAGCCGTTGACGAAACCCTCTTCGCGCTCGGCAATGGCTACCTCGGCATGCGCGGCAACCACGAAGAGGGTGCGCCAGTCGGCGCGCACGGCACCTTCATCAACGGCCTGCACGAAACCTGGCAGATCCAGCACGCCGAAACCGCTTACGGCTTTGCCGAGCAGGGCCAAACCATCGTCAACGTGCCAGACGTCAAAGCCATCCGCCTGTACGTCGACGATGAGCGGCTGAACCTCGAAAGCTCCGAGATCGTTGACATGCACCGCACCCTGGATCTGCGTGCTGGCACCCTCACTCGCACCCTGCTGTGGCGCACCCCCACGGGCAAGCGCGTGCGCGTCGAAACCCGCCGCATGGTGTCGCTCGCTACTCGTCACCTCGCCACCCTCGAGACCCGCATCACCCTGCTCGACGCCGACGCCGATGTGTCGATCTCAAGCCTTATCGTCAACCGGCAAGACCTGGGGCGCGTGCAGCGCGAGGGTGCCGGTGCCGCCGATGTGGCGGGCGGATCCACCCCCATCGATGACCCCCGCCGTTCAGAGGTGCTGCGCGGTCGTGTGCTCGACCCGGGCCCGACCCTGCACGACGGCAACCGCAGCGTGCTCAGCTATCGCGTGCACAACTCTGGCATGACGGTCGCCGTTGGCGTCGACCACGATTTCGACTCCGGCACCGATGCCCCTTGGCACACCGATGTCGACGGCACCCCCGACCGGCTGCGGCATGTGTTTCAGGGTGTGGCACAGGCCGGGCGTACGATCCGCCTCGTCAAGACCGCCGTTTTCCACACCTCGCGCACTGCCACCGAATTCGAGCTCATCGACCGTTGCGCGCTCACCCTCAATCGCATCGCATCCGAACCCTACGAGCAGCGCTGGGCTGACCAGCGCCGTGTGCTCAGCGAATTCTGGAACCGCGCCGATATTGAAGTCGACGCCGAGCCCGGCGTGCAGCAGTCGATCCGCTGGAACCTGTTTCAGGTCGCGCAGGCCGCCGCACGCGCTGATGGTCTTGGCATCGCCGCCAAGGGCGTCACCGGCTCGGGCTACAGCGGCCATTACTTCTGGGATTCAGAGATCTACGTCATGCCGGTGCTCACCTACACCTCACCGCAGTGGGCCCGTAACGCGCTGCGTGCTCGGCACCGCATGCTGCCGCAAGCGCGGGTGCGCGCCGCCGTGCTTAGCGAAGAGGGGGCGCTCTTCCCGTGGCGCACCATCAACGGCGAAGAGGCGAGCGCCTATTACGCCGCCGGCACCGCGCAGTACCACATCAACGCCGACGTCACCTATGCGCTCGCACGCTACGTCAGCGCGACCGGCGACCTCGAAGTGATGCTGCACGGCGGCAGCGAAATCGCCATCGAAACTGCGCGCATGTGGGCGAGCCTCGGGTTCTGGCGCACTGACCCCGACGGGGTGCGCCGCTTCCACGTGCACGGCGTTACGGGCCCCGACGAATACACCACCGTCGTCAACGACAACCTCTTCACCAATGTCATGGCGCGCTTCAACCTGCGCTTCGCCGCCGAGACCGTCGCCCGCCTCGCCGAAGCGGCACCCCGCGAATACGCCGAACTGGTGGATCGCCTCGGGCTGCAGCCCGAGGAGCCCGCCGCCTGGGAGCGCGCCGCCGCGGGCATGGTGATCCCATACGACACCGAGTTCCGCGTGCACCCGCAAGACGAGCACTTCCTTGAGCGCGAGGTGTGGGATCTCGAAGCCACGCCGCCTGAGGCGAAGCCGCTGCTGTTGCACTTCCATCCGCTCGTCATCTACCGCTTCCAGGTGCTGAAGCAGGCCGATGTGGTGCTGGCGATGCTGCTCGGCAGCAACGAGTTCACCACCGAAGAGAAGCGCCGCAACTTTGAGTACTACGACGCGCTGACCACCGGTGACTCCACGCTCTCCGCTGTGGTGCAATCGATCATCGCGGCCGAGGTGGGATACCGTGAGCTCGCCTACTCGTATTTCGAGCAAGCGCTGCGCGTCGACCTTGACGACCTGCACGGGAACACCGCCGACGGCGTACATATCGCCTCCACCGGCGGCGTGTGGATGGCGTTGGTGATGGGCTTCGCGGGCATGCGCGATGTCAGCCGCCGCCTCGAGTTTGACCCGCGACTGCCCGTGCACTGGGAAGGCATCCGCTTCCGCCTGCAGTGGCGCGGCAGGGTGCTCGCGGTCGAGCTGACGCAGCAGCAGATCTCCTTTGTACTCGTCGAAGGGGAGCGGTCGGTACGCCTGCGCGTGCGCGGCGCCGAAGTGGTCGTGTCACCAGGGCAGACCACCGCGGTGCCGCTTGATGGGCAGGGGCCAGATCTGGGGCGTTTCCCGGGACTCTCCGCAGCTATGCTGCCGCGCGACACCGAGCTCGCGGCAGATACGCTGCAGCGCGCATACACCAGCGAAATCCCGGTGATCACCACCGAGGTGCCCACGCACCCGCCGCAGCCGTGACGCCTGCGGCGTGCCCGGCTCAGGTGGGCTGATCCACAACACTAAGATTGAAGCAACAACCCGGGCTCTCGAAAGGCGGACGTCATGACCTATGTGATCGCGCTTCCCTGTGTCGATGTAAAAGACCGCGCCTGCGTGGATGAGTGCCCCGTCGACTGCATCTACGAGGGTGAGCGCTCGCTCTACATTCACCCCGACGAGTGCGTCGACTGCGGCGCCTGCGAGCCGGTATGCCCGGTCGAGGCGATCTACTACGAAGACGATCTGCCGAGTGAGTGGGCCGACTACTACAAGGCCAACGTCGAGTTCTTCGATGACCTCGGCTCGCCCGGCGGCGCCGCCAAGGTGGGTGTCTACGACTTCGATCACCCGATTATCG
>CAZTBS010000067.1:0-4021 GCA_964612125.1 uncultured Leucobacter sp.
CGCCTTCATTGACCTTCATCTTTTTCGTGAGAAAATCCACGCAAAAGGTTTTTTGTGCTGTGACCGAAGCGTCAATACAATTTTATTTTTCATCGGTTAGGGTATTCAAATTTTCGTCAGGGGTATTCAAAATCACACAGGGGTATTCAAATCGGGAAAAAGGCCGCAAAATAGGCGTATTTTGCGGCTTTCCGCCCTTCAACGCCGGGTGGCGTCAAAAGATGTAGATGCTGGAATCCAGCAAGCCGTCTATACCGATTCGCCCGGAAGCCGGAGCAGATCATCATTCCGGTAGCAGAGTGTAACTATGAAATTCGGCTTATAAATCAGCTGAAATCAGCCCATATTTTGTTGCCAATCCTATGTGCGGGGGCGGCATAAGAAGCCGAGTGTGACTATGAAAATGATACAAAAAGGCTCCCAATAATGGCCTTTAGTAATCTTATCAAGCCAACTCCCATCAAACAGGTCAATCATGAGTGGCGGCAGTCTGCTGTTAAAGTCATTTTGGGCCAATGAAGCGGTATTTCAGTTTATGATGTTGGCATATAATCTGTTTTTGAATCTTTAAGTTTGATAGACTTATACCAAAGGAGTACCGAAGCAAATAAAACATTCCGGATGAAATACCTGTTCGTTGCCGGGAGAATCATCAGGACAGCCAGAAGCACGATAATGAAGCTTGCATTTGGTTATATGCTGTTTAAAGAAAGCAAGAGTCCGTTTGAGAGATATGATTTTAACCTTTGTGAAAAATAGGCTGTTTAGGCGTACGCGGTTTTAATAGTTGCAATTGTGCGTTATTATGCCAAGTGGAAATTTTTACTTGAAACGAGGTGAACTCGGTGATAGAATGTTGGCGTATAGATCATAATCCGTGGTAAAATGTGATGATTTGGCTGTGAGTAATTGTTCACGCGGAATCTCGATAACAAATAATTGTGAAAACGACTTAGTTGTGATGAGCGATGAAGCGTTTTGCCTCCGAGAAGCTGGGTTTAGACTTCAGACTAAAGTAGCTGAAGCAGACCGCCAAATGACGGCGGAGCAATTAACCGATCACGATGAAGTCTTCGCGCGGTTACAGGAACGTATCAGCCATGAGTAAATACCGGATGGCGTATATAAGGCTTCAAATCATGCTGCTGGTGTGATATAATCGGTTTCAGTTGAGGATTACAATTTACACATCTGGGGAGGCATATATGAATCTTGTTAAATGCCCAGAATATAACTATGATGCTTTAAGCTATTTAGTTTGGAGGGGGTGCGCAGTATGAAGATTGTTTCTTGCACCAAATGCGGAGCGAGTGACTATTTTGAGCGAAACGGCAGCCGGATTTGTACATACTGTCGCTCAAAATATACGACTCAAATTGATGATTTAATACCAGTCAAATCGACAATTGCTTTAGATGATGACGTTACAATACTTCTTCAAAAATGCAAAACAGATCCTAAAAACGCTCGACGATACGCAAGCCTTGCGTTAGACATTGATCCCGACAATGCGGAGGCATTAAGATATCTATAATAATATAATTTACGGAGGAGACATTTATGAAACTTAAAGATGTCGCGGCGAAAAGTGGTTTAAAAACGGATGCTCTTGAAGCCTACATAAGAAAATCAAGTATTGTTCCATTCAAAGATGGATTTAGTGGAATCAGTATTGATGATTCAAATGTCGAAACTCTAGTGAACGGATTCACACAGCATTTAGCGGAAGAAGCTCAGAAGAAGGCGGCAGCGGATAAGGCGGCGGCTGAAAAAGCAGCCGCCGAGAAAAAAGCAGCCGATGACAAAAAACGAGCTTTGGCAAATATGTTGGTAACATCGGGTTTTAACTTCGATGGGTATACAATTAAGAAATATTCAGGTTACATTTCTGGCGATGATGCTGTGCAAATTCCTCGTGGACAAAATAGCTGGTGGAATAATACTGCAACAGATGTTGGTGCTGCCCTAATGGAGTCTCTTGTAAAAATTAGAAGAACCGCCATAGCTGAGCTTAAAGAAGCAGCATATGCACTTGGTTGTAATGCAGTTATTGGCGTAGATTTTGATTATATAACCCTTGATCCCGAAGTTGACAATGGAGCATGGTCTGCACAAAACGCACGAACGGTTTATTTGCCTTACGTCTTTGGAGTCACGGCCAATGGGAATGCTGTTATCATTGAAAAAAACAAAATTGAGTAAGAAAGGTAAACTATCATGGGATTTATTAAAGCATTTGCTGGTGCTATTGGCGGGTCTTTTGCTGACCAATGGAAAGATTTTTTTACCGTCCCTGCTAGGACACTGGCAACGGTGGGTATATGTCCTGCGGTTAGAAGCACGTCAAACCTTGACAGAAGCTCAAATACCAAGGGTAGTGACAACATCATTACTAATGGGTCTCTGATACTGATACCGGAAGGGTATGCCCTTATTACAATGGAAAATGGGGCGGTTACCGGATTTGTTTCAGACCCTGGTGGCTATCAATGGCAATCGGATGATTTGAACTCCAAATCATTTTTCAGCGGTGGCGGTCTTGTTGATTCGCTAATCAAACAATCGTGGGAGAGGTTCAAGTTCGGAGGAACTCCCGGGGCTGCGCAGATGGCATACTTTGTTAATCTGAAAGAAATTCCGAACAATAAATTTGGCACTCAGAGTGAAATCTACTGGGACGATGCATATATGAACACTCAGGTAGGCGCAATCGCACATGGCACATATACGTTGAGAATTACAGACCCTATACTGTTTTTGAAAGGGTTTGTACCAGTAACATATTATTCTGATAGCCAGAGGTTTTTTGACTTTGCGGATTACGACAATGGAGCAGCAGAACAACTATTTAACGAAATAGTAGGTTCATTGGCAGGAGCGTTTAGCGCATACACAAATGATATAAACAAACAGAACAGAATAGCTAACATTCAGCGCGATAGTGTTGGCTTTGCAAACTCTCTTGCTCAAACTGTTGAGTTGAATTATGGTTGGATGCGAGACAGAGGACTTCAAATAGTAAAAGCTGTCCTTGTTTCTGTTGAATATGATGCTGACACGAAAGAATTGATGTCAAAAGTTAGGCAAGCTGACGCACTTATGGGAGCAAGAGGGAATGTCAACTTGCAAGCATCTTTTGCCGAAGGAATACAAGCGGCAGGTAGTAACCCTAATGGCGGTGCCCTCGGCTTAGGCTTTATGGGTATGGGTATGCAAGGTGCTGCAGGAGCTATGGGAGTTATGCAACAGCCAATGCAGCAGTCGCCATACTCGCAGGCTGCGTCTACGCCAGCACAACAAGCAAGCGAGGATCCATACGAAAAACTAGCTAAACTCAAGGGATTGCTTGACCAAGGTGTAATTTCTCAGGTAGATTTTGACGCCGCCAAGGCAAAGCTATTAGGGCTGTAATTGAAGCAGCTTTGTAGTGCAATTGTGGGGCAGATGTGCGGGTAACGGCAAAGTAATCGACGTTATATTGTAATGCGTATCCCGGAAAGGAATACTACAGCCAGCTTGTTCTCCGACATCAGTTCCATGCGGTCGAGAACCTTAATAGAGAGCATATAATCGAATTCTGTAATTTTACCCATCTCGTCCATTAGACGGAGCATCTCGGATGCGTGGTAACGGGTCAGTTCGCTCTCATCCGTTTCCGCGACCTTTTTCACCCTTGCGATGTACATTGGCTTCTTACTTATAATCAGATTCCACGCCTGCTTGAACACTTGCTCCGGCCTACCGAAAGAAACACGCACCTCTTCGTGCGTTTTATCATCTGCTTTTTTGTAACGGGTTATCTTTGTGGCACAACGCCACCAGATATTCATTATTCCGCCTGTGCCACGGCTGGAGTATTGGATGACGGGTCTGCCGCATAGTCCGCAGTAGAATCTGCCTATGAAAGGATGCTCAGGGCATTGGTTTATCATAGTTTTCTTGGCTCTACGCCGATACTCATATTGCGTGACCCGCCAAAGCTTTTTATCGATTATTGCGGAGAAGGCATCTTCCAGCCAAT
>CAZTBS010000068.1:0-4017 GCA_964612125.1 uncultured Leucobacter sp.
TGGGGCGACAACTGGTAAAATTGGGTATTATAATTATTTAAATACTGCTTATCTAAATCAGCGAGTTGGCAAATTTGTGCCGAATATAAAATTTCTTAGCAATAGATACTTATATCATTTTCTTTTATCAAAGGTTGAAGAAATTTATATCTTAGCAGGTGGTGGAGCACAACCAAACTTAAGTTCTGTTAATTTGATGGAAAAACTTCAAATCCCCATCCCATGCCCGCAAAATACAGAAAAATCTCTCAAAATCCAATCCGAAATCGTCCGCATCTTAGACACTTTCACAGAGCTTACAGCAGAGCTTACAGCAGAGCTTACAGCCCGTAAAAAGCAATATACTTATTATCGTGATAAGTTATTGAGCTTTGAAGAAGGAGAGGTTGAGTAGAAAAAATTAGAAGACTTAGCGATTAAGATATCATCTGGTGGAACGCCACGAACGGGTGTTTCTGAATACTATGACGGTGATATTCCTTGGTTACGAACTCAAGAGGTTGACTTTGGAGAGATATGGGATACAGGCGTAAAAATTACTGAATACGGTCTAGCAAATTCCAGTGCGAAATTGATTCCTGCAAATTGTGTAATCGTTGCAATGTATGGTGCTACAGTTGGGAAAATAGGTATTAATAAGATCCCTATGGCTACAAATCAGGCTTGTGCGAATATCCAGGTTGATGATAAAGTAGCAAATTATCGTTATGTTTTTCATTACCTAACTAGTAAATATGATCATATTAAATCTCTAGGGTCTGGGTCTCAAACTAATATTAATGCAAAGATCGTAAAGAACTACCTAATCCCAGTTCCGTTTTCAAATGACTCGGAAAAATCGCTAGAAGAACAAGAGCGTATTGTCTCATTACTTGATAAATTCGATGCTATAACCTCATCAATCACTGATGGGCTACCTCGTGAAATAGAACTTCGTCAAAAGCAATACGAGTATTACCGAAATATGCTTCTTAGTTTTCCAAAAGAGGAGGTGTAAAAATGGCAGACTTTAAACCTATTGCAGAATCGAACAACTTTATAGTTTTAGATAAATATACAAAGATAGAACAGCAAGGAAGTGGTTATCAAACCGAAGCTGATCTTGAACGAGAACTGGTTCAAGATCTAGTCAATCAAGGTTATGAGCATCTGCCCAGTTTGAATACTCTTGATAAAATGCTAGCTAATGTTCGTGTTCAATTGCAAAACCTTAATAGTGTTGATTTTACTGAAGCTGAATGGGTCAGATTTTGTGAACAATTTTTAGATAAACCAAGTGACAACCATATTGATAAAACACGCAAAATTCATACTGATTATATTTATGATTTTGTCTTTGATGATGGCCATATTCAGAATATTTATCTCGTAGATAAAAAGAATGTTGCGAGAAATAAAGTGCAAGTGATTTCACAGTTTGAGCAAAAGGGTGCTCAAGCTAACCGATATGATGTGACGATTTTAGTTAATGGCTTGCCTTTGGTACAAGTAGAATTAAAGAAGCGTGGAATCGCCATTCGAGAGGCATTTAATCAGGTTCATAGATATAGCAAGGAGAGCTTTAATTCAGAAAACTCTCTATTTAAGTATTTGCAGATTTTCGTTATATCTAATGGGACTGATAGCCGTTATTTTGCGAATACAACTAAACGAGATAAGAACAGTTTTGATTTTACTATGAACTGGGCAAAATCAGATAATACCCTGATTAAAGACCTTAAGGATTTTACAGCAACTTTTTTTCAAAAAAATACTTTATTGAATGTATTATTCCACTATTCAGTTTTTGATTCCAGTGATACTTTACTTGTCATGAGACCCTACCAAATAGCGGCAACAGAAAGAATCTTGTGGAAAATTAGAAGTTCATATCAAGCAAAGAAATGGAAAAGTATCGAAAGTGGAGGGTTTATTTGGCATACAACAGGTTCAGGTAAAACTCTGACCAGCTTTAAAGCAGCTCGTTTGGCTACTGAACTGGATTTCATAGATAAAGTATTTTTTGTAGTAGATAGAAAAGACCTAGATTATCAGACGATGAAAGAATATCAACGGTTTTCCCCTGATAGTGTAAATGGCTCAGAAAATACAGCAGGCTTGAAGCGTAACATAGACAAAGATGACAATAAAATCATTGTCACTACGATTCAAAAGCTGAATAACCTGGTTAAAGGTGAAACAGATTTACCTATATATAATAAGCAAGTGGTATTCATTTTTGATGAGGCTCACCGTTCACAGTTTGGTGAAGCTCAAAAGAATATTAAGAAAAAATTCAGACAGTATTATCAATTTGGATTCACAGGCACGCCTATTTTCCCGGAAAATGCTCTGGGCTCTGATACTACTGCTGCGGTATTTGGACGAGAATTACATTCTTATGTTATAACGGATGCAATTAGAGATGAAAAGGTTTTGAAATTCAAAGTGGATTATAATGATGTACGTCCTAAGTTTAAGTCTATTGAGATGGAACAAGATGAGAAAAAACTATCAGCAGCAGAAACGAAAGAAGCATTATTACACCCTGAAAGAATCAAAGAGGTATCACAATATATCTTGAACAACTTTAGACTTAAAACTCATCGTTCTCACGCTAATGGAAAAGGGTTTAATGCTATGTTTGCTGTGAGTAGTATTGACGCAGCCAAACTTTACTATGAATCATTAACTAACTTACAGAAAGATCATGAAAAACCTTTAAATATCGCGACAATCTTTTCTTTTGCTGCTAATGAAGAACAAAGTGCTATAGGTGAAATCCTTGATGAAACTTTTGAACCTTCTGCTATGAATAGTAGTGCAAAAGAATTTTTGACTTTGGCAATTAAGGATTATAACACCATGTTTAAAACTAATTATGGTGTCGACAGCAACGAATTTCAAAATTATTATCGTGATCTTTCGAATCGAGTAAAAAGACAAGAGATTGATCTCTTAATAGTGGTAGGGATGTTTTTAACAGGTTTTGATGCACCAACATTGAATACACTATTTGTTGATAAAAACCTCCGTTTTCATGGTTTGATGCAAGCATTTTCAAGGACTAATCGTATTTATGATTCCACCAAAACATTTGGGAATATTGTTACTTTCAGGAATCTGGAACAAGCGACTATAGATGCTATCACTCTTTTTGGTGATAAAAATACTAAAAATGTGGTGCTTGAAAAAAGCTATAAAGAATACATGGAAGGTTTCACTGATATTTCTACTGGCGAAGCCCGTCGTGGATATGTAGATGTAGTTAAAGAGTTAGAAGCTCGTTTTTCAAATATTGATGACATTGTCACTGAAAAAGATAAAAAAGATTTTGCTAGGCTCTTTGGTGAATATCTACGGGTTGAAAACATCTTGCAAAACTATGATGAGTTTTCTAGTCTAAAAGCTTTGCAATTGGTAGATATAAATGATCCAGAGGCCATGGAGGAATTTAAAACTGCTCATTATCTAAGTGATGAAGATATCAGTGTTATGAAGAAAATTAAGATGCCTGAAGAAAGAGTTATTCAAGACTATCGGTCTACTTATAACGATATTCGTGATTGGCTTCGACGTGAAAAAGCAGGTAAAGAAAAAGAAGATTCCACGATTGATTGGGATGATGTTGTCTTTGAGGTAGATTTATTAAAGTCACAAGAAATCAACCTAGATTATATCCTCGAATTGATTTTTGAGAAAAACAAGAAGTCAAAAGACAAAGCATCATTAGTTGAAGAGGTACGTCGATTAATTAGATCCAGTGTGGGAAACCGCGCAAAAGAAAGCTTAGTAGTTGATTTTATCAATCAAACAAATTTAGATGAGATTCATGATAAAGCGAGCATTATTGATGCGTTCTTCTCATTTGCGCAAGCAGAACAAAAACGTGAAGCAGAGGAACTTATTAATACCGAAGAACTTAATGAAGAGGCTGCAAAGAGATATATACTTGCCTCATTAAAAAGAGAATATGCTAGTGAGAATGGAACCGAGCTGAATGAAATTCTACCAAAGATGAGCCCTCTGAATCCTAAA
>CAZTBS010000069.1:0-3950 GCA_964612125.1 uncultured Leucobacter sp.
ACCTGCAGACGGTCGCTTCGCTGCTGCGCGTGCAGGCGCGACGCGCGCGCAGCGAAGAAACCAAACAGGTGCTCGGGCAGGCCATGCGCCGCGTCGCCGCGATCGCAGTCGTGCACGACACGCTGTCGACCGGGCTGTCACAGATCGTCGACTTCGATGTGGTGTTTGACCGGGTGCTGGGGCTTGCGGCCGAGGTGGCGAGCCTGCACAACACCACCGTGCATCCCAGCAAGCAGGGCCACTTTGGTGAGCTCCCCTCGGGCTACGCCACGCCGCTCGCGCTGGCTCTCACCGAGATCGTCACCAACGCCGTCGAGCACGGGCTTGCCGGGCGCGAGGGCGAGGTCATTATCACGGCGGATCGCAGCGATAACCGCCTTGCTGTTGAGGTCATTGATACCGGCACCGGCCTCCCCGGCGGCACCGTCGGCGACGGCCTCGGGACGCAGATCGTGCGCACCCTCGTGGAGGGTGAGCTGGGTGGCTCAATCACCTGGGGTGCACACGAGCGCGGCGGCACCCGGGTGGCGATTGAGGTGCCACTGCACTGGATCAACGCGCAGGATTCCTAGCCGCCGCGGGTGTTGCGTCCCCCGCCCGATTGCCGCCAGTGATTCCGACACACCAGCGGTCACTCGAGTGCGGAGCAACGCCCCGACTGCGTTCCGAGCTGAAGCAACCACGCCGCTGCTGCGCAACGGCAGAAGCTACTCCCAGCCCGGCAACCACAGGTGCGCGCGGAAGAACCATTCGGCCACCGGTTGCCCCGACCACACCGGAAAGAACAGCACCGCGAGTGCCACCGCGACCGTGAGTACCATACTCACCGCGATGCGTCGACTGAGCACGGCATCGGCGGAGCTCCCGATGTGGATCCCCGCGCGCGTGAACACCTGCACCGACTCCGTGGCGATACCTGTGCTGGTGCGCGCTGCGGTGCCGGGCGCGGTCCGCTCCGCCCACAGTGCTCCGAACACCAGCGCGAGAGCGAGTGCCGCAAACGGGGTCAACACCACCGCGTAGAACTGGAACACCGCCGAACGCGAGAAGGTCAGTACCCACGGCAGCCAACCCGAGAGGTACCCCACGAGCACGAAGGTTGCGGCTGCAACGGTGGGATGGGCGAGTGGCGTGAGGGAACGAGCGCGCAGGGCGATCCACCCGCGGCGTGCGACCATCCACGCCAGAAAGAGCAGCGCGGCAACCCCGCCCCACGTCACCAGCAGGTTGGGGAGGGGAGAAATCGCTGCGACGCAACCGTCGGGCCAGGGGCAGTTCTCGCCCTGCGCCCAGCGCGTCTCGTACATGGCCGTTGGTCGCAGCCCCAGCGGCCAGGTGAGGGGGTGCGATTGGAACGGGTGCGGCGCTGAGAGGGTCGAATGCCATGCGAGAGAATCTGCGTGCCACTGCGCCAGCGACACCCACCAGGGTTCGCCCGGCTCGCGGTTCTGGGCAGTGGGGGAAGCGATCCACCCCGCCCATGTCGCGAGATAGGTGAGGGCTGCGGCAGGCAGCGCGAGTGCCGCGGTGATGACCGCCTGCAGCGCGCCGAAAGCGATCGGCCGCGGTGCCCGGCTGCGCAATCGGCGTGCCACATCGACCGCCACGATCAGCACGAGAAAGGCAGCCAGGGGGTAGAGCCCCGACCACTTCACCGCGGCGGCGGCACCGAAACTCACACCGGCACACAGCAGCCACGGCCTGCGCCAACTGAGGGCGCGTTGGCGCCTGGTGGATCCGGGGAACAGGTCCTTCCACACGAAGAGGGCGCCGAGCGCTACGAACAGGGTCAAGAACCCATCGAGGAGGCCGAGTCGCGTCAGCACTACGTGCACGCCGTCAATCGCCAGCAACAGCCCTGCAAGGCATGCGATCCACACGTTTTTGGTGAGCAGATACCCCAAGCGCATGGTGACCGCAACCGTCGCCACACCCGCAGCTGCCACAGCGGATCGCCACCCCCATCCGGTGTCGGCGCCGAAGAGCGCAATGCCGATGCCGATCAACCACTTGCCGAGCGGGGGGTGCGCGATCGTGCTGGCAATGTCGCTAAAGGCCCGCGCGCGCTCGCCGCCAAACTCGGGGTCATCGTCGGGCCAGGTCGTCGGAAACCCGTGCGCGAGCTGGCTCACCGCATCGCGCACGTAGTAGAGCTCATCGAAGACCAGGGTGTCGGGGCGACCGAGCGCCCAGAACCGCAGCACCGCCGCGAGCGCCAGCACCGCTCCGATTGCCAGACCGGCCCACCGCGTGTGCGTATGCGGCGCACGCGGGTGGTGGTCAATCGATGGGCTCGTCACGACTGACAGCCTAGGCATCCGGGCCCCCGCAGTTGCTGCGGGCGCGCGGAGCGCGATCCACCCGGGCGCTGCCGTGCTGCGTGCCGACTACGATAGAAGCCGTGCTGACACGCCTCTCGAACTACTTCCTGAAGACCCTCCGCGAAGACCCTGCCGATGCGGAGGTCACCAGCCACCGCCTGCTGGTGCGGGCTGGCTACATTCGCCGCCAGGCTCCTGGCGTGTTTGCATGGCTGCCGCTGGGCTTGCGCGTGAAGGCGAAAATCGAGCAGATCGTGCGCGAGGAGATGACCGCCGCCGGAGCACACGAGGTGCACTTCCCTGCGCTGCTGCCGCGCGAGCCCTATGAGGCGACCGGCCGGTGGGATGAGTACGGCGACGCACTGTTCCGGCTGCAAGACCGCCACGGTGCCGACTACCTGCTTGCGCCGACACACGAAGAGGCGTTCACCCTGATGGTGAAAGACATTGTCTCCTCTTACAAAGAGCTGCCGCTCACGATCTACCAGATCCAAGACAAGTACCGTGATGAGGCGCGCCCACGCGCGGGCTTGCTGCGCGGGCGCGAGTTCACCATGAAGGACGCGTACTCCTTCGATGTCACCGATGAGGGGCTCGCTGCCAGCTACCAGGCGCAGCGCGATGCCTACGAACGCATCTTCACCCGGCTCGGTCTCGAGTACGTCATCGTCTCGGCAGACGCCGGGGCCATGGGTGGATCAAAGAGCGAAGAGTTCCTCCTTCCGACAGAGATCGGCGAGGACACCTTCGTGCGCTCAGCCGGTGGGTATGCGGCGAATGTGGAAGCCTATGTGACGCCAGCGCCGGATCCGCTGCCCATTGCCGGGCAGCCGGAACCTGTGGTGTATGACTCACCTGACACCCCAACCATTGAGAGCCTGGTCGCGCACACGAATGCCGTCTTGCCCCGTACCGACGGGCGGGCCTGGGTGGCTGCCGACACGCTGAAGAATGTGGTGCTCGCTGTCACCACCCCAGATGGTGCTCGCGAGATTGTGGTTGTCGGCATTCCCGGCGATCGCGACGCCGACCTGAAGCGTGCGGAGGCAGCATTTGGCGGGGCAGAGGTGGAGCCCGCGACCGCCGCAGACTTCGAAAAGCACCCGCTGCTGGTGAAGGGGTACATCGGGCCGGGTGCCGCAGGGGCCCCGGTGCTCGGAGAGGCAGGATCCACCGGTGTGCGGTACCTGCTCGATCCGCGCGTGGTGACTGGTACTGCCTGGGTGACCGGCGCCAACGAACATGAGAAGCACGTTGCGTATCTGGTAGCCGGCCGCGATTTCAACGCTGACGGCGTCATCGATATCGCAACCGTCCGCGACGGGGATCCGGCGCCAGACGGATCAGGCCCGATTGAAACCGCGCGCGGAATGGAAATCGGGCACGTGTTCCAGCTGGGTCGCAAGTATGCCGAGGCGCTCGGTCTGAAGGTGCTCGACGAAAATGGCAAGCTGGTGACGGTGACCATGGGGTCCTACGGCATCGGTGTGACGCGCATCATGGCGATTCTCGCTGAACTGCACAACGACGACCGCGGCCTGATCTGGCCCCGGGCTGTCGCACCGTTCGACGTACACCTGGTGGCAACCGGTAAAGACAGCGCCATCTTCGACATTGCGGAAGAGCTCG
>CAZTBS010000070.1:0-3748 GCA_964612125.1 uncultured Leucobacter sp.
CCTTCTCGTCGTAGTACGTCTCGATGTCAGCAATGTCTCGCTGGGCGTTGGCGAGCAGTAGGACGGTGTAAGTCACGCAGTCCGACGCGCGCGGCGGCGCGCCTTCCACTCATCGAGAGTGATGAAGTCATCCGGGTTCGCATCGGCCTCAGCGACGCGCTGCCCAAGAATGGCCCACTGACCGACGGGCACATCGTCATCGAGCTTGGCCTGGATGATATCACGAAGCTCGACCAGTTCAGACGGGCTGAGCCGCTCGACCTGTTCGAGTAACGTCGTGTTGACCATGCTCGTATGATACGCGGTAGGCCCGACATTGGGCAGGGAACACGGGGAAGCTCAGCGCGTCTCAGGCGCGCGCCCCTCGGCTGCGGCAACGTGGCAACATTCTGGCAACGAACGCCGACGACAAGAACTTGTTGGTCGCACTTGACGCACTCGTGAAGCCCGGAACCACAGGCCGAAACAGCTTCAGGTATGCCATTCTAGGCATCCCGAACCCCTCTCACGGCGGTAACGCGGGTTCGAATCCCGCTGGGGTCACCACTGAAACCCCCTCCTCGCGGAGAGGGTTTCGTCGTTGCGGTGCCCTCACTCACGTGGCGCGCGCTGGGTTTCTGTATCGAGGGTGGATCACGCGCCGACTTTCCCCAAATTGATGCTCGGGGCGCGTGTATTCCTCAACTTGAGGAAAGTCGGTCTCACAGCCGTAAAGCCAGCCACGGGGGTGCCACGCACAAGGGTGCCAGAATAGAGAGCAGGAGTGTGCGCCGACTCGACGGCGCGCGGCAGAAGGGTGCGCAATGGCGACGAGTGTGGCGGTAGCGGGTGCCTCCGGGTACGCGGGCGGAGAGGTGTTGCGGCTGCTCGCCGGGCACCCAGAGTTCGAGATCCGCACGGTGACCGGTCACTCGAGTGCTGGTGCACGCCTCGTTGACTCGCAGCCGCACCTGCGTTCGCTCGCGCACCTCACCATCCAAGAGACCTCACCCGAGGTGCTCGACGGCCACGATCTGGTCTTTTTCGCACTGCCGCACGGGGCATCGGGCGCGCTGACGGAGCAGCTCACCGATGTGCGCCTCGCGATTGATTGCGGGGCGGATCATCGCCTGCGCAGCACCTCCGACTGGGAAGCCTTTTACGGTGGCGAACACCACGAGCCCTGGAGTTACGGCGTTCCCGAGCTGCTGGTGCAGGGCAGCGACGGCTCGTTCACGAAGCAGCGCGAAGCCCTGCGCGGAGCCAGCCGCATCGCGGCCCCCGGCTGTAACGCCAGCACGGTGGCGCTGTCGCTGGCGCCGGGTATCGCCGCCGGCGTGATCGAACCCGCAGACCTCGTCTCGGTACTCGCGGTGGGCCCGAGCGGCGCAGGCAAAGCAGCGAAGACGCACCTGCTCGGCGCTGAGTTGATGGGTACCGCGAACCCATACGCGGTGGGTGGTACCCACAGGCACATCCCCGAGATTCAGCAGGCGCTGCGCGATGCTGGCGCCAAGACGCAGCCCACGATCAGTTTCACCCCGGTGCTGGTGCCGATGAGTCGCGGCATTCTCGCGACCTCCACGGCGCGCATCGCCCCGGGCGTGACCGCGACGCAGGTGCGCGAGGCGTGGGAGGCGGCCTATGCCGACGAACCCTTCGTGCAGCTGCTGCCCGAGGGCCAGATGCCCCGCACCGCCGACACCCTGGGGGCCAACACCTGCCTTATCGGTCTGGCCGTTGATGAAGCGGCGGGTCGCGTGGTGGTTGTGGCTGCGCTCGATAATCTGACCAAGGGCACCGCAGGCGCTGCGATCCAATCGGCCAACATCGCCCTCGGCCTTCCCGAAACTACCGGCCTCAGCATGAATGGAGTCGCTCCGTGACCGTCACCGCCCCGCAGGGATTTCGCTCCGCTGGCATTGCCGTGGGCCTCAAGAGCACCGGCAAGCCCGACCTCGCCCTCGTCGTCAACGACGGCCCGCAGCGTGCCGCCGCAGTAGTTTTTACCAGCAACCGCGCGCAGGCCAACCCCATTCTGTGGAGCCGCAAGGTCGCCCAACAGGGCCCGGCCCGCGCGGTGGTGCTGAACTCGGGCGGCGCGAACTGCTTCACGGGCGATTTCGGCTACGAAACCACCCGGCTCACCGCTGAGGCAGTGGCTGCAGCGCTGGGCGATGGCATCGCGGCCGACGAGATTCTGGTGTGTTCGACCGGCCTCATCGGAGCCGGCGACCAGGCTTTCCGCAACAAGATCGTCGGCAACATTCCGCGACTCGCTGAGGCCCTCGCCGCCGACGACACGACGGCGCCCGCGGCGATCCTCACCACCGACAGTGTCGAGAAGACCGCGACGCACGCGGGCGAGGGCTGGAGCATCGGGGCGATGGCGAAGGGCGCCGGCATGCTCGCACCGGGGCTCGCGACGATGCTGGTGGTCATCACCACCGATGCGGTGATCGATGATGCTGCGGCGGATCACGCGCTGCGCCAAGCTACCGGCGCGAGTTTCGACCGTCTCGATTCCGACGGCTGCATGTCGACGAACGACCAGGTGACGCTGCTGGTGAGCGGTGCGAGCGGCATCACCCCTGACGCAGCGGTGTTCGAGGCGGCGCTCGCCGAGGTGTGCGATGACCTCGCCGCGCAGTTGCAGGCCGACGCCGAGGGCGCAAGCCATGACATCGACATCGAGGTGCGCGGGGCGGCCAGCGTGGCGGACGCGGTCGAGGTGGGGCGATCCGTCGCCCGCAACAACCTCTTCAAAGCTGCGATCTTCGGCAACGACCCCAACTGGGGGCGCGTGCTCGCGGCGATCGGCACCACCGAGGCCGCGTTCGACCCGTACCACGTCGATGTCAGCTTCAACGGCGTGCGCCTGTGTCACGCGGGCGGGCCCGATCGCCCGGTCGACGAGTGCGATCTCACCCCGCGCAAGACGCACGTGCTGATCGAGCTGTTCGCGGGCGAGCACGCCGCGACCGTGCGCACCAACGATCTCACGCACGATTACGTGCACGAGAACAGCGCGTACTCGAGTTGACGCGGCCCGGCGCTCGCCCCTCTCTAGAATGAACAGATGACCAACACCACGCGCCCGCTGGGCCATGACGAGGCCGCCGCGAAGGCGGAGGTGCTGATCGAGTCGCTGCCGTGGCTGAAGAAGTTCCGCGACGCGGTCGTGGTGATCAAGTTCGGCGGCAACGCGATGGTCGACGAGGGCCTGCTGCGCGCCTTCGCCGAAGACGTGGTGTATCTGCGCCACACCGGCATTCGCCCGGTGGTGGTGCACGGCGGCGGCCCGCAGATCACCGACATGCTGGGGCGTCTGGGTATCGCGAGCGAGTTCAAGGGCGGGTACCGCGTCACCACACCCGAGGCGATGGATGTGGTGCGCATGGTGCTCACCGGCAAGGTGAACCCCGAGCTGGTCGACCAGATCAACGCGCACGGCCCGCTCGCTGCGGGCACCACCGGCGAAGACGCGGGCCTCTTCATCGGGCGCCGTCGCCCGCCGATCGAGGTCGATGGCGAGCTGGTCGATCTGGGCCTCGTAGGTGACGTGGTGGGCGTGCGCCCCGAACCCGTGGTCGCGCTCCTCGATGCGGGGCTGATCCCGGTGGTGGCAGGCATCGCCCCCGACGAGGATCAGCCGGGCGCCTCGCTGAACGTCAACGCCGACGCGGCCGCCTCAGCACTCGCGACCGCGCTCGACGCCGAGAAGCTGGTCATCCTGACCGACGTCGCGGGCCTCTACGCGAACTGGCCC
>CAZTBS010000071.1:0-2249 GCA_964612125.1 uncultured Leucobacter sp.
TCAATGCCCTACATTCTGCCGGTTCTACGACTTGACAATCATAGAAGCGTCTCAAGCGTCGCGAGTTCGACCTCTTCCACCGTTTTCCAGGGACCCTGCTGACGAATCAACTCAGCCTTGTAGAGCCCCACGACTGTCTCAGCCAGGGCGTTGATACTCCTATATTTGTCAACTCACGATCTCACCGGTTCTCGGGTTGACTTTGACCAGGTGGTAGAACTCGCGGATGACATAGCGTTTCAAGCATCGGATGATGTCTCGTTTGCTTTTCCCTTCGGCGGTTCTGCGGGCGACATAGTCGATCGTGGGTTGGTGAAATCTCATCCGCACGATCACGGTCCGGTAGATCGCGGCGTTGAGTTGCCGGTGCCCACCATGATTGATGCGGTGCTTCCCACTCGTTATTCCAGAGCCAGCGGGTATCGGGCTAATGCCAGCGAGTTTCGCGAACGCCGCCTCGGACTTGATGCGCTCGGGGTTGTCTCCTGCCACGATGAGGATTTCTGCGGCAGTGTCCACGCCAATGCCGAACTCGTCGAGCAGATGGGGCGCGCGCTGGAGGACGAGTTCCTCGATCATGCTCGTAAGTTCCTTGCTTTCCTCGTCGAGCAGGAGCCAGCGCTTCGCAAGCGACCGCAAGGCATGCCGGTTCGCGTCCTCTGGAGATTCGAGACCGCGCGGTCGGAATGCCGCACAGTAACGCGCGAGCGTACGCTGTGTCTTCCGGGCGGTCTCGATGCGGAGTTGTTCTGGTGCGTGCACGAGCATGGCTTTGAGTGTCACCATCGTCGCAGCTTTCTGCTTCACTGCGGTGTCATGGGCGACTCTCAGTTGCCGAATCATCTCGACCGCACCATCCATCGTCTTCGGGGTTGCGGTCGCGAAGCCTGCAAGCACCGCTCTCGCGGCGTTCTCCGCGTCAAGGGTGTCTGACTTGCCGTTGAGTCGGCGCAGCCGCCTGTCAGGGCGCGAGACCTCGACGACCTTATGGCCTTGCCTTCGTAGGAACGAGGTGAGGCCTGCCCCGTAGGAGCCAGTCCCCTCAATCCCGAAGGAGATGACTTTCCCGAAGCTCTCAGCCCAGGCGAGGAGCTGCTTGAACCCGGCGGTATCGGTCGCGATCGTAAGTGTCGCGAGGATCCCTCCGATCGTGCCCATCACGGCAGCGACGTGGATATGTTTATGCGTGTCGACGCCGATCACGACGTGCTCTGAACGGGAGGGTGTTTCTTGGGTCATAGCGGTGCTCTCCTCTGCCGGTTATCGTGGGGTTCACGCTGTCACCGGCGAGGGGACAGGACTGTCACGGGGACGCTATCGAAAGTATGCTCCGGGCTCCTATTAGGTCACGCCTCGTCCGGTGGCAGCGCTTCTATTGCGCTGCCCGGGGGGAGGGCCGACAGATCAACGCAAAGGCACCATGCGGGCCAATCAAAACACGAGCCAGACCACTCCGACCGGGACTCCCCAGTCCTTGCGAGATCAGGTAGAAACAGACTGACAGTCGAAGCTATCGCCAACGGTCCCGGTCGAGGGAACCGCACCGAGTTCTTCGATTCGGCTGGTGTAGACCGTCGCCATGTAGTTCGACCCGTGATCCGAGTGATGGATCACACCATCAAGATCGCCGCAGTACTGCCAGGCGGCCATCTCGAGCGCTTGCATAGGCAGCACGTCAGCTTTCAACATCGATGCAACATTCCAACCCACAATCCTGCGCGAATACACGTCCGTGACGAACGACACATACGCGAACCCTGACCACGTCGCCACATACGTAATGTCGCACACCACGAGCTGCATCGGGCCGGTCGCGGTGAACCACCGCTCGACGAGATCCTGAGGCAACTGATCAGCAGGGTCGCTCTTCGTGGTGGAGACCTTCTTCGAGCGGCGCACCCCGCGCACACCGGCAAGACGCATCAGACGGGCGGTCTGGTCCCGACCGATCTCCCAGCCGACAAGCTGCAGCTTGGCGTGCATCTTGCGGACCCCGTAGACGCTGAAGTTCTTCTTATGGATCCGCTGGATCTCCGGAATCAGGAGCTCGTCACGCAGCTGCCTGGCAGACGGCACCCTGGTTTTCGCTGCCCGATACCCGCGAGAGGTGATGAACCCACGAATTGCCGCGCGCATCGTGCGGCAGAGGAGCCAGGCCCCGTAACGATCGCGATACGTATCAATGAACGCGATCATTTCGTTCGTGGCCGGCCTGGCTCCTGTGCGAAAAATATGCTCGCTGCTTTGAG
>CAZTBS010000071.1:2349-3716 GCA_964612125.1 uncultured Leucobacter sp.
ATTTCGTTCGTGGCCGGCCTGGCTCCTGTGCGAAAAATATGCTCGCTGCTTTGAGAACCTCGTTCGCTTTACGGAGCTCAGCGTTCTCGCGCATGAACCGCCGGTTCTCCGCAACCATATCTGTGGTCACGCCGGGGCGTTCGCCCAGATCAACTTGGGTGCGACGATGCCATATCCGCAGCGTGTCGGGTGCGACGCCTAACAATCCACCGATGTGTTTGCTCGCCGCGTGCACGCTGCCATACTCAGGCATCGCTTCGGCAAGCATCCTGAGCGCCCGCTCTTTGAAGCCCTGATCGTACGGTTTAGCCATGATGTTCCTATCTTCCTGGTTGAAAGATCGGAACTAAACCCAGGGCGAATCACCCGGCGAGTATGCGCAAGACCCTCACCTGGGACCAGGGCATTGAAATGGCGCAGCACGCTGAGTTCACGATCGCGACTGATTGCCCAGTGTTTTTCTGTGACCCCCACTCGCCCTGGCAGCGCGGCTCGAACGAAAACCTGAACGGGCTGATCCGTGATTTCTATCCCAAGGGCAGCAACTTCAACCACGTCAGTGATACCGAGATTGAGGAGATGCAACAGCTGTTGAATGATCGGCCACGAAAAACACTCGGGTACTACACGCCGCGTGAGAAACTTGAACCACTCATCACCGGTGTTGCGCTAGCCCTCTGAAACCGCCGGTAGGAAAGCGACATCTACTGCCCGGTTGCGTTGAGAGTCAGGCCGCGAGCAGCTCGCGGTAGACCCCGAGGAGCGCCTCGGCGGAGGCCCGCCAGCTGCGGCCGCAGGCGCTCATGCGAGCGGCGGCGCCGAGCGCGGCCAGACGGTCGGGGTCGGCGAGCAGCCCTGAGATCGTCTCTGCCCAGCGCTGTGGATCGTCGCCGCCCACGAGCACTCCGGTCTCGCCATCGCGCACCGCCTCGCGCAGACCGCCCGCGTCGCGCGCGAGCACGGGCACCCCGGATGCCGCAGCTTCGAGCGCGACGAGGCCGAAGGTCTCGGAGTGCGAGGGGATCAGCACGAGCGTCGCGTGACGCAGCCGCTCGGCGAGCTGACTGCGGTGCAGCGCACCATCGAAGGAGGTGGTGGCGAGCATGCCAGCGTCGGCGACCGCCGCGTGCAGCTGCCGCGCGTAGTGGTCGCCATCGGGCGGCGACGCCCCGACGATGCGCAGCGCCGGGCGTCGCTCGGCCGCGATCGCCGCCACGGCCGCGATCGCCAGGTCGAAGCCCTTCAACGGGTGCAGCCGACCCGCAACGAGCACCTCGGGCAGTCCGCCATGCGCGATCCACTCGCTGCCCTCGGCCCGCTCGTGATCGGTACAGGGATAGAACACCTCGGTGTCGACTCCGGGCTCG
>CAZTBS010000072.1:0-3703 GCA_964612125.1 uncultured Leucobacter sp.
TCGGGCTGTTGATATCGGCGGTCGCGGGCATCGTTCTCGGGATCGCTATTGGCAGTAGCCAGTTTTTGCGGGAGTACACGTCTTCAACGATTGAGTTTTTGCGCCCGGTGCCCTCAGTCGCCCTGATCCCTGTCGCGGTGATGTTGCTTGGCACGGGTGTGGCTTCGACGGTGTTTCTCGTGTTTGGTGCAGCGTTCTGGCCGGTGTTAATTCAGGTGTTGGCGGGTGTGCAAGATGTCGACCCGGTGGCTGAAGACACGGCCAGATCGTATCGCTACCGGCGGTTAACGAGGATTCGTACGGTCGTGTGGCCGACGGCGCTTCCGTACGTAATGACCGGGTTGCGCTTGGCCGCGTCCGTTGCCCTCATTCTGACGATTACCGGCGAGCTGCTGATCAGTGGCGACGGTATCGGTGGGCTCATCTCTGTGGCCCGTGAATCAGAAGCGGTTGCTTCGATGTATGCCTACGTGATTGTTGCTGGTGCGTTGGGAGTGTTGGTGAATCTGCTGGCGCGATGGGTTGAGAAACGCACCCTGTTCTGGCATTCGTCCATCCGAATGGAGGAGGCAGCATGACGACCATCAACCTTCGCGCAGTGACGAAGCGCAGTCAGAAAGCCAGGGGTAAGAAGAGTGTGTTCTCGAGCATTGTGGCGCTGTTTGCGCTGCCGTTGCTCCTGATCGCGGTGTGGTGGATCGGCTCTGCTGGCAGCACCAATTACCTGAGCCCGCCGCTGGCGACGATAGTCTCAGAGTTTTGGCCTACCTGGCTTAGTGGTGAATCTTTCGCCGACACCCGCTTCATGCGGGATGTGGTTCCCAGCGTGTCACGCATGCTTGCCGGGTACCTCGGTGCCGTCGTTATCGGTGTCTCCGTCGGGCTGGTCGTTGGCTTGCGCAAGCGTCTCAGGGATTTCCTGGAGCCAATTCTTGAATTTTTCCGAGCGGTTCCGCCGCCCGTGTTGGTGCCGATATTCATGCTCTTTTTGGGCATCGGTTCAGAGATGCGCATCGTAGTGATCGCGGTTGGCTCAGTGTGGCCGATTCTGCTGAACACGGTTGAGGGCGTTCGCGGCATCGATCCTGTGTTGAACGACACGGCGAAAAGTTACCGTATCGGGACGTGGCGCCGTCTGCGTTCCTTTGTGCTGCCGGGTGCTTCGCCGCAGATCGTGACTGGCGCGCGGCAAGCCTTGTCGATCGCGATCATTCTGATGGTCATCAGTGAAATGTTCGCTGGTCAAGACGGGCTCGGGTTCTCGATTGTTCAATTCCAGCGCACCTTCGCGATCCCTGAGATGTGGGGCGGCGTGATTCTGCTCGGCGTGCTTGGCGTGGTGCTGGCACTGATCTTCCGGCTCCTGACCGGGGTCATTCTTAAGTGGTACTACGGGTACCTGCAAACCAATCGTGGAGGCGCGTGACATGTACGAAGAAGGAAATTCAGCAACGCCAATGCTTGAAGTTGTGGGCTTGGGGAAGACCTATCTGGGTCGAGGTGAGGCAGTTGAAGCCATAGAAAACCTCACTTTCTCGGTCTCACAGGGGGAGTTTGTGTGCATTGTTGGCCCTTCGGGCGCCGGCAAGACGACGCTGTTGCGTTGCCTCGCGGGTTTGCTCGAACCGAGCAAGGGACGAGTTTCTCTCGCCGGTGAACCGGTCGTCGAGCCGCCGGCTGGGCTGGCGGTGGTGTTGCAGGAGTATGGACGGTCGTTGCTGCCTTGGATGACTGTTGCCCAGAATGTGGAACTTCCGCTGAAGGAGAAGCGCATTCCTGCAGCCCGCCGTAAACAGCTGGTGCAAGAGTCACTTGATGCGGTGAGCCTTGGCGGTGACGGCGACAAATATCCGTGGCAGCTCTCCGGTGGCATGCAGCAGCGTGTCGCAATTGCTCGGGCGGTTGCCTATGAACCCAAAGTGCTGCTCATGGATGAGCCGTTCGCGGCGGTCGATGCGCAGACGCGATTTGAGCTCGAGGATCTGATTCGCTCACTCTGGCAGCGACTCGGCGTCACGGTGGTGTTCGTGACTCATGACATTGATGAGTCGATTTATCTGGCCGAACGCGTGATCGTGCTGTCGCAGCGGCCGACGATCATTCTCGAGGACGTGCACATCAACCTTGGCGTGGAACGTGATCAGCTCGAGACTCGTGGCACGCAAGAGTTTGCACGTTTGCGTACGCACGTCTACGAGCTCGTGCAGGCCGCCAAGCAGGGTGTCCGTTCATTGTCCGAAGCGCACCTTTCGCACTGATCATGCGCGAATTCGACTTTCCTAGTGCAACGCTCCACGAGGCAGCTGGCAGGGTGGGTGCGCTTCCCGCCCGTATCAAGCCCGCATACCCTGGAGCAGAACTGATCGGCCCCGCCTTTCCTGTCTCCGCTCCTACCGGTGACAATCTGTGGATCCATCACGCGGTCGCGGCGGCCAACCCCGGTGACATTCTCGTGGTGTCGACAGGGTTTGACGTTGCCGACGAAACCCAATTCGGCTACTGGGGTGAGATTCTCAGTGAGGCGGCCAAGGCGCGCCAGCTCGGTGGTCTGGTGATTGACGGGGGTGTGCGTGATGTGGTGCAACTTGCCGAGATCGGGTTTCCTGTCTTCAGTGCGACGATCTCGCTGCAGGGCACGGTGAAAGACCCCGCAGCTGGTGGCTCCATTGGTCAGCCGGTGCGTATCGGCTCGGTGCTGGTGTCGCGCGGAGACCTGGTGAAGGCTGATGCTGACGGTGTGGTGGTGCTTGAGCGAGCGACCGCGCCTGCTGTCGCCGAGCTCTCGCGCAAGCGCGAGGACGACGAGCGAGCCGTGATCGAACAGCTCCGTTTGGGGCGAACTTCGTTGGAGCTGTTTTCTTTGCCAAATATCCCAGAAAGTGGTGCTGACCGTGGCTGAACAACCTTTAGATGTGTTGCGCACTCTTGACACCTGTGCAGTATCGGATGCGCTTGACGCGCTCGGCATCTCTGGTGCCATCTCGCAGCTGTCATCCCAAACGGTGCCCAAGCGGATCGTTGGGCGGTGCGTGACGGTGCAGCTCGTCGAATCGGCTGAGGCGCCAGAGCGTCACCTGTGCACCGCGGCGGTCGCTGCTGCCGGTCCCGATGACGTCATCGTGGTGTCGGCGGGTGGCCGGCTGGATGTCGGCGGGTGGGGCGGGGTGCTCTCTCAGGGGGCTACGTTCCGTGGCGTGCAGGGTGTGGTGCTCGATGGTGCGACCCGCGATGTTGACGAAGCCGTTGATCTTGATTTTCCGGTCTTCGCGCGGGGCGCCAGCCCGGTGACGGCCCGCGGGCGGGTGATCGAGCGCGATTGGAACGTCGACGTCACGATTGTGGATGTGCGGGTTTCTCCGGGTGATTACGTGATTGCTGATCGCACCGGGGTGGTTTTTATTCCGGCAGACCGAATCGTCGAGGTGCTCGAGAAGGCTGTCTACATTCAGGCTCGAGAGGCGGCGATGGTGTCACGCATTCTTGATGGAGAACCAATGCCCGCGGTGATGGGCCACGATTACGAAACGCTGTTGAGAGGAAACACGCTATGACGAATGATTCTGTGCTGGAGGAGTTGCGCGGGTTAGAGACGAGCCATGTCAGTGACGCGCTGGATTCGCTTGGTTTGAACGGGCAGTGCCTCGGGCTGCTGCCCCTTGATCGCAACTCGCGGATGGTTGGCCGCGCGTTCACGGTGAAGTAT
>CAZTBS010000073.1:0-1763 GCA_964612125.1 uncultured Leucobacter sp.
TAGGTCAGGTGGCCTAACTTAAATAAAAAGTCTCCGACAAACCCGGTACGGTTCACCGTTGAACTTTGCTAGCCTTCTTTTACAAAAGCTCCAGAATGATTCTATTCCATTTATATGACATTGTCCTCTGGCAAATTCATTCGCTCCATGATTTACTCTAAAATGCTTTGAGTAACCAACATCTACCAAACCATTGTATCCACGCCAACCATCACTATAAATTACACTTTCAAGTGCAACTTTACCTAAGATAACTTGTTGTAATCTAGTCTTTTTACAATCAGGGACTATTTCTGTATAAACTCGACCATTCCTTTCAAATATTCCAAATACAGGTTGTTTTAAAGTACCTCGACCTCGCTTCAATTTCCCATGAAAACCACGTTGTCTTTTTGCTCCAAAATAGCTCTCATCAACTTCAATAGAACCTACAAACTTTGCTCTTAAATCTGTTTGATAATCGTAGATTGCTTCTCTAAAAAGCATGTACCAATAGTTGATGGTATTACGGTTCAAGTTAAGCAATAAGGCTGTTTTAGAAGCAGGAATATCAATGCAAAAGCACTGAATAATTTTTTTAATCTTATAGTGACTTAATTTACTGTTTTCTATCATGATTCTAGACTAACATATCTATTCTGCTAGTCTAGAGCCTTGCCAAAAAGTTATTGTTTCATTTATGAAAGACCCTCTGACAACCAGGTCATTTTGAGCAAAGCGTTATTCAACCAAGCAAAGAGGGCAATTATTTGATCCATTTAAATCTCCTGGTCTTGGGGGAATAATAGTGCTTGTGTAAATAGAGACAGTTCTTGAGCACGGATGGGATTCAGTGAATAGTGTATCCAGCGTCCGTTTTTTCTGCCTTTAACCAGACCCGATTCAGTCAAACACTTCATGTGGTGAGATAAGGTTGATTGACTAATCGACAGATTCTTGAGTAATTCACATGCACAACACTCCCCTGCCTGTAACATTTGCAAAATCTGAAGACGGGTCTTATCCGTCAAAACCTGATACAGGGAAACCGCTTGCTGATGATCCAATTCCTTTATCCATCAAGGACCTATTTCACCAGTATGTAAATTATATTGATCATCGTCAATGTATTTTCACAAAAAAAGCCCTAATCAAGTTAGGGCTTTTTGCTATCCAAGACGCTTTATTTCAGCCGATTGCCCTGTTCATCAATAATGAATTCACCGTCTTCTTTGGCAAAGGCTCCTAATTGCGGCAAAGGCAGAATATCCAGCACGACTTCGGAAGGACGGCATAAACGCGTTCCGAACTCGGTGACCACCAACGGACGGTTGATCAGGATTGGATGCTGCAGCATGGCTTCAACCAGTTTCTCATCGCTCCAGCTCGCATCATCCAGATTCAGCTCGGCATAGGGATCGACATTTTTACGCAAGACTTCACGAACCGTTAAACCGGCGTCCCGAATCATATTGACCAGCTGATCTTTAGAGGGTGGCGTAAGCAGATATTCAATCACTTCCGGCTCAATTCCTGCATTGCGAATTAACGCCAATGTATTACGTGAAGTTCCACATGCTGGGTTATGATAAATTTGCACTTTTGGCATTTGATCCATGAGCTTTACCCTTATCAATGAATCATGTCTTTATATATGAATATACGCATATTCGAAATATGAAATATATTCATTTGTAGCATTCATCTGAGAATGAGTGTCTACAAACATTTAACACCGCTTCCAGGTACGGTCATCTCATATTTAGATATTGGATCTGGCTATA
>CAZTBS010000073.1:1863-3316 GCA_964612125.1 uncultured Leucobacter sp.
CTCTAAGGGATAGATACGATTCGCTTGTGCAGGGGTCATCATATCCATCTGTTTTTCAACAACTCTAGATTGCTGACCCTGAATCACTTTTAGTCCGGTAAATGAAATGTGGTAGGGTGTAGGGTTATGACAAACTAAAAACCTCTGCCCTGCAGATTGTTGTAAGGAAAAGCGTAACTGTGCAGCAATTTGTTCAATATTCATTTTGGCCAAGTTGGCTGGGCGATAGAAAATTTTCAGCTGGGTATTCATCGCCAGATCTAAACGTGCCTGATTTGCGCTGACTAGCTGACTTTGTTCAGGGGGCTTACCCGCAATTTCATAAAGATTGAGCCAATAGACTGATTCACGATCGGCAGGCATGGCGTCACCATTCTGCACAATGCGTATTGCCTGTATACCCTTAGGATTCATCTTAAATATTGCCGGCAACACTATAAAAGGGGCTTTGGCAAGATCGAGATTGCCCGAGCCATCATCTACCCATGTTTGCACAATAATTGGGTAGTCATTGCTATTGGCCAGTAGCAATGATTGTGCTCCGCTCTGCTCTGCATAAATGACCCGGCTAGAGGCAGGCACAATACCTGCCTGTGCAACAATACTGTGAGCGAATAAGCTTATGTAACATAAGTGTAGAATGGACTTCATTGCATTTTTACCAGCACATGGGCAGTTGCAAGTACGGAGCCAGCCGTCACTGCTCCGGCAGAAGGAAGTTTTTTTAGCACTGCTCGTAATGGAATATTGGTGGTCTTATCTCCAGAGGATTGCGTAAGCTCTGAAAATGCATACCAGCCTGCATCATTACCCATCGGGAAAGTTATCGGGAGATAACAGGTGCCTGTACCCGTGCCTGAAATATCCGGATTAGACCAAGAACAGTTAGAAAATCCAGATTTTGTTTCGGTCTGAGGGAAGTTGCTACCAGTTGAACCAGGCTGTCCAACAAAGTTCATCGGTGTACTACCACCATCTTTGTAGAGGAAAATCCCGACATGTTTTGCTCGAGCTGCATTGCTAGCATAGTCATCCGAAACCAGTGCGGTCACTCCCTGATTGGCATTGACCAGTCCTAAAGCTTGTGCCTGAGTATAGCTGGCTTGAGAAGCCTGAATCCCGACAGCAAAGTTAGTAGTATTCAGGCCAGCAGTCACATTTCCCGTGCATGCAATCTGGATTTGAAAATCTGCAAATACTTCTCCATCTGTATCCAAATGAGTCGTAGAGGTCGTAGGGAAAGTAACGGTCTGCGTATTAGCAGTGGTCGCCCAGCAGGTATTTGCAGCAGGGACAAGGTAGGCTGCATTATATAAGGTATAACCAAAACCATTCTCAGGACCAAAAAAGTCAAAATGTCTTGAAGAATCTTCACCTGCAAAATCATGGAGAAACTGTACAGGATTATCAGTTGTTCCTGTAAGTTGGTCATCTGCTAACTGAATATATGCTG
>CAZTBS010000073.1:3326-3551 GCA_964612125.1 uncultured Leucobacter sp.
GTATAACCAAAACCGTTATTCACCCCTAAAAAAGTGTACAAGTATCTGGAATCTTGGCCTTCTACATCGTTAGAAAAAGGCACAGGTCCACCAGTTGCTAAACTATCAGCCAACTGAATATATGCTGAAGGCTCTTCACAGGAATAGTTACCTGAATTTTCCACAACACCACATGATCCACTGTGTGGGGCACCAGCGACTTTAAAAAATTCAACCGTTAGATTA
>CAZTBS010000074.1:0-3479 GCA_964612125.1 uncultured Leucobacter sp.
AGTGGCAGGCATGCGACTCTGAGTTTGGTTTTCGCGACGACTTCGAGGCGCTGGTCGCAGACGCGGGCGGCACCGTCGAGGGCGCCCGCTGCGCGCTGATCGAGGCGCCGCTCGACTGGAGCGCCCCTGAGAACCACGACACGATCACGCTTGCGGCGGTGCACCTGCCCGCAACTGGCGAGGGCTCGCTCGGTACCCTGTTCAGCAACCCGGGTGGGCCGGGCGCCAGCGGTATCGACTTCGCGATCGGCCTCACCATGACGCGCAGCTTCGATGCCGTGCACGAGCAATACGATCTGCTGGGTTTCGACCCGCGGGGAATCGGCCGCAGCACGCCCGTGCAGTGCGAGAGCGAAACCGAGATCTTCGAACTGGCGATTGCCCTGTGCGCCGATGCGAACCCGTTGGCCGGCTCGATGGGCTCGACGCAGGTCGCGCGCGACATGGAGCTGCTGCGGCATCTCATGGGCGACGAACACACCAATTACGCTGGCTTCTCCTACGGCACGGTCATCGGCGCGAGCTACGCGACGCTCTTTCCTGAACGTCTGGGCAGCATGATGCTCGACAGCGCCTGGCCCAGCGATTGGTCGAGTCCGCTCGGTTCATTCCAGCAAGCGGAAGCGATCTCGTTCGCGCTGAACGACCTGCTGGCGCAGTGTGCTACCGAGTACGGCCTTTCGCTGTGCCCGCTGAGCGGCGAAGACGCTCTGGTCGACATCACCACTCAGCTGGAGATCGAACCGCTGCTTGCGAGCGATGGCACCGAGGTGGGCGGGCAGATGCTGTCGGGATACCTGACCGCTGCCCTGTATCAGGCGCCCGCTGGCCGGCAGGCCGCGCTCGAGGTGGTGGGTCGCACCCTGAGCGGTGAGCAGGCGGCGATCGACGAGTTGGCCGAGGCGATGAGCGGCGGCGGATCCAGCGTCGGTCTGAGCGGCATGATCGTGCGCTGCCTCTCCTCGCCCCGGGATCCCAATCTGGTCGGGCTGTATGAGTACGTGCTGGAACACGGGCTACCGCTCCGCCTCGGCGGGCCTAATATCACCGACGAGACGCTGCAGCCGGTGCTGAACCTGTCGTGTGATGCGCTTCCCCGCAGCGGTGACGATTACCTGATGTTCGAGAACACGAGCGACGAGCCCATTCTGGTCTTCGGCGTCACGGGCGATCACGCCACGCCGTATGCGGGTGCGCAGCAGATGGTCGCCGAACTCGGCAATGCGAGACTGGTCACGCTCGAGGGCAGCGGGCATATCGCCTCGTACTCGAACCGTTCAAGCTGCGCCGATGACGTGGCGACGGCGTTCCTGCTGCGCGGTGAACTGCCGCCCGAGGGCATGGTCTGCGCCGACGACTGAGCCGTGTGTGGCTGGTGGGGGATGGATCGCGATCCGCCCCCCACCACCGTGCTCTAGCAGCTCGCTACACCCCCAGCACCACCCACCGCTCGGTGCGGACACGCAGCCCCAGCGTCAGCGCCCGCGCCCCCATGAACGCCACGGTGAAGGCGGCGGTCAGCGCGGCGACGGTCGGCACTGCGATGACCCCGTCCGCTTCCGACGCCTCGGCCCACGTGCTTGCCAACCACAGCACCGGCAGATAGACCGCAAGATTCACGAGGCTGGTCCAGGCCAGGTAGCGCGCATCGCCAGCTCCCATCAGCACGCCGTCGAGCACGAAGACCCATCCGCCGAGCGGCAGCGAGACGCCCAGCACGAGCAGCGCCGCGGGCAGCACGGCAAGAATCGCTGGGTCGCTCGTAAAGATGTGCCCGAGCATCGGGCTGCCGAGGGCGAGCAGCGCGCCGAGCAGCGCACCGCATGCGACGCCCCAGAACACCGTGCGCCGCAGCACAGCGCGTGCCCGTGCGGCATCGCGCGCACCCAGCGCATCACCTACGAGCGCCTGCGCGGCGATCGCGAGGGCGTCGAGGGCGAAGGCGGCCGTTGAGAACAGGGTGAACACGATCTGGTAGCCGGCCGTAGTTACCGCACCCTGCGAGGCTGCGGCGGCCACGGTGAGCAGCAGCGCCGCGCGCAGCCCGAGTGTGCGCACGAACAGCCAGCCGCCACTGCGTCCGGCCCGACCCAGACCGGCGCGCTGCGGCCACGCGCTGACGCCGTGCGCGCGGGCGTGCCGTGCGACCACCAGCACATACACCGCCACCATGCCCCACTGCGCGAGCACCGTGCCCCATGCGCTGCCCGCAATGCCCCAGCCCAGGCCGTAGATGAACCACCAGTTCAGCAGCGCATTCGCGGTGAAACCCACTCCCGCCACGACCAGCGGCGTGCGGGTGTCCTGCAGCCCGCGCAACAGTCCGGTTGCGGCGAACACCACGAGCATCGCGGGCAACCCCACGCACGAGATCGCAAGGTAAGCGGTGGCCTGATCCGCCACCCGCGCATCGCTGCTGAAGAGTTGCACCAGCGGCGCGCTCGTCACCCACAGCACGCCGCCGAGCACCGCGCCGAGCGCGAGTGCCAGCCACAGGCCGTCGATGCCCGCCTGCACGGCGCCGCGCAGATCACCCGCCCCGCGCCGTCGCGCCACCAGCGGGGTCGTCGCATACGCCAGAAACACCATCAGTCCCACCGCGGTCTGCAGCACCGCCGCCGCAATCGCGAGACCAGCAAGCGGATCCGGCCCGAGGTGCCCCACGAGAGCGGTGTCAACCACCAAGAACAGTGGCTCCGCGATGAGCGCGCCGAGCGCCGGCACCGCCAAGGCCGCGATGCGCCGGTCGATGCGGCGGCGATCCACTGGGGTGAGCATGCTGACCACCGTAGCGAACGCGCGTGCCAGCTGTGCCGCTTGCCTCCTGCCCGCTGTCAGCGAACGCGCACTGCTGCCCGATGCCGCGCCCGTTAGTGTGGAGCGCATGAGCGCAGACATCGTCTCCCCCGGAAACTACGGCCCCGCCGGCATCGACCTTGCCGAGCTCGACCCGGCGATCCGCCCGCAAGACGACCTGTTTCGGCACGTCAACGGGCGCTGGATCGCGCGCACTGAAATTCCTGCGGACAAGGCGCGTTACGGCTCGTTTGCGGTGCTCGCCGAGAACGCCGAGGCGGCGGTGCGCGACATCATCATGGGCTTGCCTGCTCCGGCAGCCGGCGCTCCGGCCACCAGCGAAGCGGACAAAATTGCTGCGCTCTATGCGAGCTTCATGAATGTGGATCGCGCCGATGAGCTTGGAGCCCAGCCCATCGCCGCAGATCTCGCGCGGGCGCAGGCCGTCGCCTCGATCGATGAACTGGTGACCCTGGTCGCTGAGCTTGAGCGCCAGGGTGGCTCGGGATTCGCGGGCATGTACATCGACAACGACCCCGGGGATCCGCACCGCTACATCGTGTTTGTGATGCAGGGCGGACTCGGACTGCCCGATGAGTCGTACTACCGTGAAGAGCAGTTTGCTGCCATCCGCGAGCAGTACCGGGCACACATTGCCCGCATGCTGGAGCTGGTCGGGGTCG
>CAZTBS010000075.1:0-3406 GCA_964612125.1 uncultured Leucobacter sp.
GATATTGAGTGCTGAAATTGGCTATTAATTTCTGCTGAAAATCTGCTGAAAAATTTCCGTGTTCTAGCTGTGAAATTTTCGATTTCATCTGAGAAATCAAATCCTTTCTTACCCTGTTCTCTTCCTCTAAGTCGCTGATTTTGTTGTTCAAGTCTTGCTCTAGTTTCTTGTATAAATTCAAGGTGGTCTTTAACGAACTGATTTCCTGCATCAATGATGCGTTTTGTTCCACTAATAATTCGTTTTGTTGATTCAATAATTCGTTTTGCTGCGCTAGGTACTGATCTATTTCTGTCTTCATTGTTTATCTCCGTAAAGTGTTTAGTTAATTGATTTGGCTTTGTATTGACTGCGAGTTTTGCAGGATCATTTCTTTCTGTGCGCTGATTGTTTTTAAGTTCGTAACGGACAGATAACTTGTGAACAAGCTGATTAAAAGCATCAGCACTCCAAACGCTGTACTCGCCCAAGTCAGGTGCTGGGCTTGCTGAGCCCCCAGCAACGACTGAATTTCCGTTTCTATTATTTCGCTTTGACAATCCTTGATCGCTTGCCTCACTTGGTCTAGGACTTGGGCTTGAATCATCTTCTGATCTATTGAAATGCTGCTGATTGCTTGGTCGATTTTGGCCTGTAGCGCTTGAACTGAAACAGAAACTTCTTGGATTTTCGATAAATCTGTATTTGAGATTATCTTTTGAGTTGCATCTAATTGCGCTAGATAGCTCGCTATTGCTTCTGTCAGAGCTTGGAAGTTCAGGTTGTTCAAGGTCGATTCCATGGCTATGATTTTGCTCTGTAAGCCGTTCAATAGGGTAACGCTCGCGATTATAGGTAGCTCGCTCTGTTCGACTAAGATCAAGAAGTTCGTCAGCTGCTCTGATAGCTGCTCTAAGCTCAGCTTCATTTGTTTCACTTTCTGCTGCTCTTTGTATGCGCTCTCTATAAGCTCCAAGTTCGAAGTTTTCATCGTAAAATGCCCCTTTCATCCGATGTCTTGAATCATTGTTAAGTACCACTGTTACGTGTTTGCCATTGGTTACTTCCTTCACTCCATCTAGTTGCCTAAGTACCCGAATGATGTCAGAGCGGTCTTGGATTTCAGTTCCTAGAAGACTTCGGATGTGGTTGTCGATTACGTGGCGGAGTTGGTTTTTTTTCAAATGCTCAAAATTAGGCAGTAGTTTTTCTGCCTGACTGTTGATTTTGGCTACATGATTGGGTTCTTGTGTGAACTTGGCCAACAAGATGTCGTCAGGACGTGACCATCCTTTCTCAAGGTTTAATTTGTCTCTTAATGGATCGAAATGATGGTGATGCAACGGTGGTGCGATATTGAGTGACTTACCACTAACTAAGTCCATGCGTGGCACTAAAACGTGAATATGTTTAGATCCATCATCATCAGTATGCAGTACAGCAAAAAGGTGATACTGAGACTTGTGCAGACCTGCAAAAGCATGGTCTTCAAACTTGTCTAAAACCTCGCGGATTTCCTCTGGAGTTGGATTGTCATCTTTGGACCAGGCGATGACCCCTGAGGTGTATTTCCACTCATGTGGGTTTGCGCTACAAGCATGGTTAAAAGTGTGGGCATCACCTCTTAGCACTTCAACGCCAGCACGTAAATTCCCTTTATGGTCATACTCGTCTAGTACATAGGCTGAAGCAAAACTAGCATCCCCTTTACCATGGTCTAAAAACTTAATATGCACTTTCGCTCTCCCCAACTAAATCCAGTGAAGATAATTGCTTCTGAAGTCGATCAGGTGGCTGTTTGGTGATTTTGGGTAAGGCTGGGGATAGCTCAGCTAGGTCGGTCTGAATACTCTTTAGAACTTGAAGACACTCAAAAATATTAACCTGTCGCTGTTCAGCAGGGTCAGCATTTTTAAGAATATTCAGACCTCTAGCGATTTGGTTGATATTATTGCCGATTCTAGAAAATTCTAGCAGAAGCGCTGGGTCGGTATGCTGATACCGCTTGATGATCTTAAGCACAGTTTTAGTTCGCACTTTAATCGGCGGTTCTTGGTCATGTGGGCGTTGAACAGTCACAGCATTTTTCATTACTTCACGCTGAATCAAGCCGTGAATAAAGTCAGTGAATGCCACTTGTTCTAGTTTTAAGTAGGTTTCAAGTTGTTCTAGTTGTAGATCAGTTAGCCTGAAAATCTTTTTTTTGGTTTTCATTGGATTCCCCTATTGAAAGGCTTTTGCTTTTAGCTCAACGCAGTTGAGCTTGCCCATCGAAGATGGGCGGGAGGTCTTAGGAGGGTATCCCTCCTGACAAGCCCCGATATAGAAATCCAAAGGATTTGTATATACGGGTAGGCTTGCTTATCTCATTTCGGATTCCTGAAAGAACCAAAAATCACAAGGATGATGCTATGACGAAGAGTTTTTAATGTGTAAAAAAAAAGCTAAAAGTTCATGAAAAAGGTTTATGTTTTATGTGTGTTTGTCTCGGTAATAATTTTTATAAAGCGAATCTAAGACTTTTATTTTTCTGTTTTTTATGGTTTGGATTTTTCCTCTTTTGTAGTGGTTACTTTGATTTCAAATGCTACAAAAGAGGAAGTGTGATTCATCAATTAATTAATAGTCAAAATTAAAGAAATTTTCTGGAAAACAAGACAGAAAGGCTTTTTGAATATCGCTGTATTCACCCTCAGGATGTTCTTCGAGATAATCTTTAACCCAAATCAGTGTTGCTTCATAATCGTTAAAACATCGATCTATATTTAAAAATAACCAAAGCTCATGTGCTTTTTGAATGAAAAAGTCATTGATGATCATAAGCGCAATTTTTTTTTCAGTATTTGAATTCGGGTACGAATACATAATGTTTTCTCCTATAGAGATGGTAAATAGATTAGTTGATAAGCTATTTATAACACATAAAAAATGTGTTTAACACATTTTTTATGTGTTTTTTGTAATTTTATGGTCTGTGTTATACTTTTAATCCAAATAAATTGTATTTATCATCATGCCGTACGAAGAATTTCAAAGACTTATGGGAAAAGCAGGTCTTTCAATTAAGGAATTTGCAACCTTATTGGACATGAACCCAAATTCCATAACTAACTATAAAAAGAGCGGAAAAGTGCCTACTCATATCGCTGTTTTGATTTATTTACTTTCTAACATGAAAGATGAGGGTGTAGACTTTTATCCAATTTTTGAAAAAGTTAAATCGTATTCAAAAGAGTAAAACTCTCGTTTTTTAATTGTTTTAAGCTGTGAGTGATGATGTAAAAAATGCCTGAAGTTCAGGCATTTTTTATTTTGAGGTACTTATAAACCTCGATAGAATTTCTCAATTAAGTTCCGAGTTTTGAGAACCAGGGTATTCATCATGGTATTCCGTTCTGAGATCTTAGGACGAGTAATCGGTAAGTCT
>CAZTBS010000076.1:0-3237 GCA_964612125.1 uncultured Leucobacter sp.
TGCTGCGCCCGCTGTTTCCGGCACATTGGCCTTGATGTTTGCGATGGAGTCGAGCCTCAGTGTCGAAGAGGCACTCTCAATACTCTATGATACGGCAACTGATTACGGCGATGAGGGATGGGACCAGTATTACGGGTATGGTGCTGTCAATGCCGCTGCGGCTTTGGGAGCTCTCTCGACCGGAAGCACGGACCTTGTCCCCGGCGACTACTACGTCTCGACCGGGCTCAACCGCCTGCGCGTGCTCGACGTGTCTGGCGGCTCCTTGGCGGACTGCGCAAACGTGCAGTCCTGGTCCACAAACGCTACAGGTGCGCAGCGCTGGCGGGTGGGGGTCGACGCGCAGGGCTGGGCGACGCTCACGAACATCGGGAGCGGCAAGGCCCTCGACGTCGCGTGCGGGTCCTCGGCCCCCGGCGCCAACGTCTGGCAGTATGCACCCAACGGGACTGCTGCGCAGAGGTGGTCCGTCGAGTCTCAGGGCGACGGCACGTACGTGCTGCGGAGCGCGCTCTCGCGCGGGATGATGCTCGACGTGGCGGGGGCGCTCGACGCCGACGGCGCGAACGTGCAGCTTTGGACATCCAACGGCACCGCCGCCCAACGCTTCTCCTTCACCCCCTGCGACCCCGCCGTCGCCCCCGGCGCGCAGCTCGTCGCAGACGGCGTCTACACGGTGGCGCCCGCATGCGCCCCCTCCTCCCGCCTCGACATATCCGGCGCGTCATTCGCCGAGGGTGCCAATCTGCAGCTCTGGGAGCCCAACGGAACCTTCGCGCAGTCTTTCGGCTTTGCCTGGGACGTGGCCGCGGGCGCCTACACGGTGACCTCCCTGTCGTCGGGCAAGGTACTTGGGGCAGACTCGGCAAGCACCCTCCTCGACGCCAACGTGTCCCAGCATGCCCCGTCCGGCGCTCTATCGCAGCTCTGGCGCATCGATGGCGCGGACGGCGGGGGGTACGTGCTCACCAACATGGCGACGGGCAGGGTACTCGACGTCGCGGGTGCCTCCGCCGCAGACGGCGCGAACGTGGGGACCTACGCCTCCAACGGCACCGACGCCCAGCGCTTCGCCCTCTCCGAGGACGCCGACCCCGTGCCCGACGGCTGCTACGAGCTGTGTCCCAACGTGGCGGGCGATCTCGCCGTAGATGTGCCGGCCGCCTCGGCCGCGCCCGGGCTGCAGCTCCAGAGCTGGTCGTCCAACGGCACGCTCGCCCAGCGCTTTTCCGTCGCGCGTCAGGGCGACGGCTCCTATGTGCTGCGCTCCCTTGTCTCCGGTCTGACCCTGGCGGATGTCGGCGGCGCCGTGGTGCAGGCCGACGTGGGGAGCGCCGCCGCGCGCTGGCTGGTCTCACTCGCTTCCGGGGGCCTCGTGCTCGAGAACGCCGCGACCGGGGCGGTCATGGACGTCGTCGGCGGCTCCGCGGCGCCCGGTACCGCTCTGCAGACCTACGCCTCCAACGGCACGCTCGCCCAGAGGTTCAGGCTTGTGGAGACTGACTGGCTTTGAACAAGGTAGCATCATAGGTAAAAAGTCGCTATAATGCCTTTGGACAAGTATTCCGGTGTTGTCCCTCTCCAATCTTTTTTGCTGGAGCGCAGAAGGTTACTGGATAGTATTATAGGATGAAAAAACGATGAAAAAAACGTACTCCAAACTCCTGCCGATAATTGTTAGCTTTCTTCTTATTGTTTCTCCGCTGAGTGCGCTTGCTGCTACACCGGTGTTTGATGGTGTGGCGGATACGCCATTGGTTGCAGAAAAAGAAGCAGCTGTTGAAGACATCGAGATAGTCGCAGAGACTGAGGTCGCCAAGAAGGAGGACTCATCCAATACCGCAGGTCAGGTTGAGACAAGCACTGAGAGTATAACCGATTTAAGCGAGAATAAAGCTCCCGGGGCGGACGCGCCAACATCTCCCACAGATGTTTCTAATATCGTCGAGACCTCTACCGAAGAGATACTTGCCGAGCTTGGTTATACTGCGGCGCTAGAAACCCAATCAACGGGGTCTGGCAAGACATTTGCCGATTTGATTTACTTTGCCGATGATTATATCGGAGTTGACTACGTCTGGGGTGGTAAAGAGCTAGCTAGGGATGGCGGGTTTGATTGCTCGGGCTTTGTCTGCTATGTCTTCAACAACGTATGCAATCTTGGTATTGACGCGTGGCAAACCAATGCAAAAGGTATTATTGACGGTTATGGGACCATTGTCTCCTTTGAGGACGCTAGGCCGGGGGATGTCGTTTTCTTCCGCGGTACCTATGGGTCCGACCTAAACTATATTTCGCATATTGGGATTTATTGCGGCAATGGAGTAATGCTTGATGCTGGAGACCCTATTAATTACCACTCAATAAACGGAGTTCGAAAAGTTGATGATAGCGTCGCAACTCCTGAGTTTGCGCGCCTTGTTGATCTTCGAACGCATGGAGAGGATGCCGACATTGCAACAGGAGTTTATACGTTGGCCTCGTCGCTCGCCGCGAATATGGTGCTTGATATAGCAGGCGGCTCTGTATCTGACAGTGCCAACGTGCAGCTCTGGTCCTCCAACGGCACTGCGGCTCAGCGCTTTATGGTGACCGCATTAGGCGATGGGTCTTACACGATTGAGTGTGTCGGTTCTGGCAAGGTATTCGATGTGGCAGGAGCTTCGCTTTATTACGGTGCGAACGTGCAACAATATACTCCGAATGGCACTGATGCTCAACGTTGGTACATTTCTAGCAATGGGGATGGGACTGTTTCCCTTATGTCTGCTTGCAACGGACTATATCTTGACGTTGCAGGCGCTGGTACCCACAACGGAACAAATCTTCAGGTTTACGGCGGCAATGGTACTGCCGCCCAAAGTTTTTTGCTTAACCCTTATGGCGCGGCCGTCTCGGATGGAACCTATGTTGTAGGCACTTTCTTGTCGCGCAGTTTGGTCTTAGGAGTGGAGCAAGATGATAATGTGGCCCTCTGCGTTTCAGGTGGCACCGCAACCCAGAAGTGGACAATTGCTTCATTAGGGGACGGTTACTACTCAGTTATCAATGCGGCGACTGGGCTTGCACTCGATGTTGTTGGCGGTCTTGCGGCCAACGGTACTAATGTGCAGACCTACGAGTCCAATCTGTCCGATGCCCAGCAGTGGCGTATAGACGAGATAGCAGATGGTGCCTATCGTCTCACACCGCGATGTGGTGGTGTTTTAGATATTTCTGGTGGATTGGCGGCGCCAG
>CAZTBS010000077.1:0-1299 GCA_964612125.1 uncultured Leucobacter sp.
CCGACTTCGCGGCGGGCAGCGCCACGCGGAAGACCGCCCGCTCGTGCGTCGCGCCCAGCGCCAGCGCTCCCTCGTAATAGCTCCCCGGCACGGCCTCAAGCGCCGACACCGAAACGGTGATGACCGTCGGCAATATCATCATCCCCAAAAGCAACGACGCGGCGAGCATGCTCGTCCCTTTGCCGCCAAACAGCTCGCGGATGAGCGGCACGATGACCACAAGGCCGAAAAAGCCGAACACCACCGAGGGAATACCCGCGAGCAGCCGGATCGCGGGATTGATCGCCTTTACCATCCGCTTGCCCGCGAATTTCGAGATATAGACCGCCGTCAATATGCCCAGCGGCACCCCGATGAGCAGCGCCAGCGCCGTCACGTAGACGCTGCCGAGGATCATGGGGAAGATGCCGTACGCGCCGTTGCCCGGCTTCCACTTCGTTCCAAGCAGAAATTCAAGCGCGCCGATCTCGCCGATCGCGGGCACGCCGTTGGCGAACACGAACGCGCAAATGAGCACGACCGCCGCGATTGATACGCACGCCGCCGCCGCGAAAAGTATGCCCGCCGCCTTTTCCTTATATTTTCTCATCCGCACTCTCCCACGAAAGCGGCGCCGAAGAAATTCCGGCGCCGCTGTTTTTTTGATTTCCCTTAGCCTGCGATCTCATCCCACGAGGTAACTTCACCCGTGAATATCTGCCGGACCTGCTCGCTCGTAAGACCGCTCACGGCGTTGGCGTTGTTGGCGATGACCGCGATGCCGTCCATGGCGATGACCGTCGCGGTAAGGCCCGCTTCCGTTTCGCTGTCCTTGAGCTCGCGCGAGGCCATGCCGATGTCGCAGATGCCGTCGATGGCCGAGGTCATGCCCGTGGTGGAGTCGCTCTGCTGAATCTCGATCTCCGCGTTGGGATTCACCGCAAGATACGCTTCCTTCAGCTTTTCCATGACCGGCGTGACGGACGAGCTTCCCGCGACGACCACCTTGCCGGCAACCGCCGAGCCCGCGTAGGGCGCGCCCTCGGCGGCGCTGATGTAGCCGTTCGCCTCGATGACGGCCTGTCCCTCGGCGCTCATGATATAAGCGATAAAGTTAGCCGCCGCTTCGCTCACGTCGCCCGTGGTCGCGATGTTGAACGGACGCGCTACCTTGTAGCTTCCGGCCTTGATGTTCTCGACCGTCGCGGCCGCGCCGTCGATGTCGAGCGCCTTAACGGTGTCGCCCAGCGAGCCGAGCGATACGTAGCCGATCGCCGCCTCGTTGCCCGCCACGCTCGTGAGCATGACCGACGTGCTGTC
>CAZTBS010000077.1:1309-3215 GCA_964612125.1 uncultured Leucobacter sp.
TTTAATAGTGCCGACGTCCTCGGCCGGCGTCGCGAGCACGTCGCGGTCGGTGATGTCGGCGTCGAGGGTGGTCATGTCTTCCTTCTCGCCCGCCTCGTTCTTAACTTCTACCCCGAACAGCTCGATGAACGCGCCGCGCGTTCCGGAACCGTCCTCGCGGGAGATGACCGCGATGTCGCCGAGCGAGCTCTCGGCGGGCGTGTCGCCTTCGGGCTGCCCGCCGCCCGCCGTGCCGCCGCATCCGGCGAGCGCCGAAATGCCCAGCGTCAGCGCAAGCAAAATCGCCGTTGTTTTTTTCATGTTCATTTTTATGGAATCTCCTTTTGTTTTCTTGTTATTGTTTCTTTTCACGGGCTTATAATAGCAACGGAACATCAGGAACAAATACCGATTAAGTCAAATCTTTGTAAAGCCGCCTTTGGGCGAAAGGGCGGCTTTTCCGTTCCCGCTTATTTTTGTCCTCCCGCGGCTTTTCATTCCGCGCGCTCTTTCTTTTCGGCAAACGGCGCCGGGCGCGCACGCAAAGACCGGGGCTGTTTTTAAAACCGCCGTTACATATTTTTGCGTTTTTAGCGCGGCCCAAACGCGTGTTCGCTGCAATAAAAAAGAAGGGCGCAACGCGCCCGTTCTTTCGGTCAAAGAGGTCTTTGATTTTATCGCCGTGGGGTACGGTTCATGGTGTTAATAAAGAAGCGCCTAATAAAATAAACACAAGGACAGCCGCCCCGCGCTATTCCGTACCTTTCGCGCAGATGCGCTGTAAGCCCGAATAGTGTAATTGATGCTTTTAGCTGTGTGCAATCTATGCAGCTATATCTGCAAGGCATTCCCGCAGTATTGATTATACTTCAAACGAACAATATACTATTTTTGCAAGACAAAATATGCGATTGGGAGGTGAGTATTGAATTGAAAATCAAACTTGTTATTCGTGATGAGCATTATGAGGAAATTCAAAAGGAGCTTATCGAGCGCGGCATAGAAATAGATGATAGCTCTGATTTGGTGTTAACTGAAAACGGAGGGTACATCGACAGTCTGCTAGTCAAGGACAATCTAACAAATGACCGTATTGTGCTGCCTGTCGAAGATATAGCCTATATTGAAACCTACGGTCACTTGGTCGAGGTGCATACAAGCGAGATGACCTATCAGGTCATGGAGCGTTTATATAAAATTGTCATTCTACTTGACCCCGATAAGTTCTTGCGGGTTAGCAACTCTGTCATAATAGCAAAAGATAAAGTGAAGCGCATTACCCCCACGCTTTCGATGAAGTTTATCTTAACAATGGCAGACGGGAAAAGTGTTGATGTAACAAGGAACTATTATTACAACTTCAAAGATTTTTTCGGGATATAAGGAGGGAAAACAATGGGCTTTCCTGCATTTTTCGTTATGGTTTTGGTCGTAATCATTATACTGGCGGCTACGGTGACGGTCTATTGGCAAGTGTATAAAAGGCATATCAACAAGGCGCTGCAAACAAGCTCAACTGCTCATGCAAAAATGGCGCCGCCCTATAAGGTCGCCATTGTGCTGACAATCGTCGTTCTGATCATGGGGTTGGTAATAAGCTATTTTGTGGGGTATAAAGCCGCTTATGATAATTTTGAGAATGCCTCTCGGCAAGCTTCGCCCATGAATATACTGACTTTCTACGCAGAGGTAAAAGAGGCTGGCGACAACACACTATCCGTAGAGAGAATTTCGCTCAATGAAGAAAGCTGCCGTGGTGAGTTCAACTACGATATATGGGAGGGAACAAACATAGCGTGGCATGACGCAACCATTGGCTTGAATGATTTGGACGAGGGCGATTTGGTTCCAATCCCATTGGTTACTGTCAATGGGTTTAGCGCGCCGCGGTCGGCGCGGGACGGGGGTGTACTTTTCTTTGTCGAAA
>CAZTBS010000078.1:0-2203 GCA_964612125.1 uncultured Leucobacter sp.
TTCTATCACTCTCGTTTTTGTCAGGATTCTTTCAACTTTTTCACAGTTTATTGTAAGCTAAGTGCCAGTCTGGGGTCAGTGATCTGCGCCCCATCAGACAGGCGTTCCGCAGAAAAGGCAATCTGCAGTCTCTGTTTCGCCCATTGCAAGTGAATTGAGTTACCTGAACTCGTTGGACGAGTTGGGTGGGGAAGCGGAGCCGGTTGGAATGAAGGTTGTTGGTTGGATCCTCGTGTTCGCACTGATCGTGGTGGCCGGCGTCGGTGGCGCGATTTTCGGGGCTTTCGGTCCACTGAATCCGCAGGCAGCACTGCCACAGACCGTCTCGGAAACGAGAAGTACTCAGATCATCGAATCTGTGACCGGCGAAGAGCAGGTCGTGCTGCTGAGTCTCGGAATTCAAGGGATTGAGATGAAAGACGCACAGTCTGAATGGCGGTGGGGCATTATCCCGGGCAGTGAGCGCAAGTCCTACATGATGTATTCATTTAAGGCGAAGCTCGGGCTTGAAGGGAAACATGTTGAAATTGCTGAAATCGCGCAGAACCGATTCCTGGTAACAATCCCAGATTTCATTTTCATTGGCCATGATGAAGAGAGTTTCGATAGTGCAATTGAGATGAATGGCGCCCTGAGTTGGGTCACTGAAGAGATTGATCCAACCGAAATGGTCAACACTATTCTTGGCGACGAAAGCAAGCAGGAGTATCTCGCGTCTTTCGAGGAAGACCTTCGTGAACAGACTCGCGACTACTACACGGGAATTGTCTCCAGTATTGACCCCACCGCAGTCCTCGAGTTCAAGTTCCTCTAGGTCAGGGTGGCGTCTCGCTGCAATCCCGGCTCACACGGCGCAATTCCAGTGCGCAACTCGGTCGTCTCGCGCACGCCCCAGTGCGCGGACCGTGCCAGGATATGGGCATGGCTTTGCATTTCGTGACCGGTGCTGGCTCGGGAATCGGCGAGGCGCTCGCTCGGCGACTGCTGGATCGCGGTGACGACCTCCTGCTGCTCGCGCGTAGCGAGGCCCGTGCCAGCGCGCTACGCGAGCGCTTCCCAACAGCATCTGTGCTCGTTGCTGACCTTGCAGCGCCCGAGCAAATCGCAGAGGCGTTGCGCGGGCAAGAACTCCCGGAGCAGCTGGATTCCCTGATCCACGTCGCTGGTGTGGTGCAGCTCGGGCGAGTTGAAACGTTGCCGGTACAGGCATGGACTTGGCAACTTAACGTCAACCTCGTCGCTGCGGCAGAACTCACGCGGCTGCTGTTGCCCGCACTGCGACGTGCGGGCGGGCAGGTGCTGTTCGTGAACTCGGGGGCAGGGCTGCGCACCGCGCCCGAGTGGTCGGCCTACGCGGCGTCGAAGCACGGCCTCAAGGCGCTCGCTGACGGGTTGCGCGCCGAGGAGGCCGCGCATGGAGTGCGGGTGTCGACGATCTTTCCGGGGCGCACGGCGACGCCGATGCAGGCCGAGGTGCACGCGCAAGAGGGACGCCCGTACGACCCCGCAGAATGGATCGACCCAGAGTCGGTGGTCACCGGCATGCTCACCATGCTCGACCTCCCGCGAGACGGGCAGATCACCGAGCTGATGATTCGACCGGGCAGCTGAGCTGAGCTGAGCGAGACGGGAGACCATTTGTGATGGTCGCGCTCCTGGCTGTAGGCAGCAGACAGCAGGCAGTAGCCCGCCAGCGTCGTTAGTGTTGCGCGGGTATCCCGAGATCCAACCGGGCGGCTGGGTCTTCGTCGAGCCGTGGCAGCGTTATCAGCTGGCCCCCCACCTGCTGCAGGCACCACTCCACGCGCGTGCGAAACAGCCCGAGGCCCTGCTGTGACAGCATGCCGTCATGCGTCAGGTAAGCCCGCCGCGGCGCCGAGTTCAGCACGAAATCCATGACCTGCGCGATGTTCGACCACGGTGACCCAATCGGCACGCCGAGCACATCAGCGTGAAACGGCGGCCGCGTCAGCGAGTCACCGCCGTAGGCAAAGGTCTCGTTCACTCGTACCCCGATGTTGGCAATCGTCGGAATACTCGAGTGCAGCACCTCGTGCCGACCGCCATAAAATTCCAGCGCGAACGGGCCTGCCTGCGAGGTGTCGCCCTCGCGCACGGCCTCTACCTGGTGGATCCCGGCCGCCGCAAGCGCGTCGGCCGTTGCCTGCGTCGTGAAGATCGGAGCTTCGGGCGCGGCGGCGCG
>CAZTBS010000078.1:2213-3079 GCA_964612125.1 uncultured Leucobacter sp.
GCGCGCACGGCAGCGACGGTCTCGGGGGTCCAGTGATCCGCATGCTCATGCGTGATCACCAGCCCCGCGACAGGGGATGCGGAGGCGAGGGCGGTGGCGAGTTCCTGCTCGCTCGTGAAGTTGCCCGGATCGATGAACAGCGAGGCGCCCTCAGCTTCGAGTACCGTGCCGGCGTGGGAGAGTCGGAAGCACTGCATGCCTCGATCCTAGAGCGAGGGCAGGGTTGAGGGCAGGTTGCGGGGGCCAGCCCGGGCGCAGATGTTGGGCGCTCTGGCCTGGCCGCCGACACGCCGGGCCTGGTGATCCACCGCCCGATTTTGCATCGCGAAAGGGTGTGTGCCAGAATATTCAAGTTGCCACGGCACGGGAAACCGAGTCGAGACACACGGCCCCATCGTATAGCGGCCTAGTACGCCGCCCTCTCACGGCGGTAACGCGGGTTCGAATCCCGCTGGGGTCACAGTGAGAAAACCCCCGCTTCGGCGGGGGTTTTCTTGTTTTTGCTGTCGTGCGGGTTCAGAGCAACCGTTCAGTGAGCGCCGCGTCGCCCCGGCGGTGATCCAGGATCGTAATGACTTGCACGAACCGCTCTTCTTCGAACTGCTGATGCCAGTGGCGTCTGTGAAGGTTTCAGTGCTGACAACGCGCAGGCAGAACCGCCAGACTGGCGGCTGGTGCGCGTGCTCAGCGATCCAGTCGAGTGGGGCTATCGACTGTGTTGAGACAGTGTTCTGTCTCGTGCGGATCTTCAGGGCAAGAGGCAAATACATTGCCTGCGAACTTCCGCGTGTTTCTGCGGGTAAACGCGAATGTCAGTGGTGTGGTGGACACTAGTCACATGGGCATCCCGATCACTTCCACCCCGA
>CAZTBS010000079.1:0-2955 GCA_964612125.1 uncultured Leucobacter sp.
CACTCCCCTGCAAAACACCGGGAAGTGAGGGCCGATCACTCGGAGCCGACTGTGGGATTTGAACCCACGACCTGTTCTTTACGAGGGAACTGCTCTACCCCTGAGCTAAGTCGGCATGGGCCGAAAACACTCGGCACACAAGCGACAACTTTACCACGACTCGACAGCCCTTCGCAGCGCACAACGGCTCCGTTCGGGGTGACACGAAGTGCCAGGCACACTACTTGGCTGCGCAGTTCGGGTCGCTCGCTGGCACAGCGCCAGTCACGAAGTAATCCTCGATGACCGCGTCGACGCAGGCGTCTTCTCCGTAAGCCGTGTGGCCCTCGCCATGATAGGTCACCAGCACGCCGCTCTCCAGTTGTTCAGCAAGCGACACTGCCCAACGATAGGGAGTTGCCGGATCACCGGTGGTGCCCACCACCAGGATCGGGTCGGCACCCGCCGCACGCACGGCGTCGCGGCTCTCCACCGCGGGCACCGGCCAGTTGGCGCAGAAGGTGTCGCCGTAGCCCTGAAAGCGACCAATGGTCGGCGCAATCTCGGCAAGTTCAGCTGCGTTCGCACGCATCGCCGCAACGTCAAGTTCTTCGCTGCGAGGGTAGTCGACACAGTTGATCGCCAAGAATGCCTCGGTGAGGTTCGTCATATAGCGACCATCAACGCGGTCGTAGTAGTAATCAGCGAGGAAGAAGGCGGTCTCCGCATCACCGTCTGCCACCGTTGTAAACAGCTCGTCGAGGTACGGCCAGTTCGATTGCGCATACAGCGGCGTGATGATCGCAGTCAGCATGGTGTCAGCGCCGAGCATTCGCCCATCACTCGCGGTGAGCGGTGCGCGATCCACCTGGTCGATCAGCGCGCCGATCTGTGCCATCGCTGCATCAACCGAACCGCTCAGCGGGCAGTCATCACGGGTCAGACAATCCGTCGTGTAGCTGCGCAGCGCCGCTTCAAAGCCAAGTGTTTGTTCGCGCACCACATCGGCTTCAGTCGCTGTGGGCTCAGTCGCACCATCGAGCACCAACCGCCCGACGCGTTCGGGGAAGGTATCGGCGTAGCGCGCACCGATGTAGGTGCCGTAGGAGAAGCCTAAGTAATTCAGTTTCTCGTCTCCAACGATTGCACGCAGCATGTCAAGGTCACGTACGGTCGAAAGTGTGCCGATGTGGCCAAGCAGCGGCCCAGTGTTCTCACGGCACGCCTCACCGAAGGCTTCACCTTCGGCAACGGCAATCTTGAGCCACTCGTCGCTACCGGGTTCAAGATCTTGCGCACTGCCAAGGCCAAATAGGAAGTTGTCCATTTCAGCGTCATCGAGGCAGGAGACAGCCGAGGACCCGCCCACTCCGCGAGGATCCCACGCCACCACATCAAAGTTCTGCTGCAGCGCATCGCCGATACCGCCGCCGATCACCGCACGCAAATAGTCAATACCTGACGCGCCGGGCCCCCCGGGGTTAATGAAAAGACTCCCCTGCGCTTCTCCGCTGAGCGCGGGTTGACGTGCAATCGCGAGGGCGATGCGATCCCCCTCGGGGTTATCCCAATCCAGCGGCGCATACACTTCGGCACACTCCAGACCATCGCCACAGTCGCTCCAGCGTGGCTGCTGCGCCTCGAAGCTCGTAAACGAAGTGGAGGGGCCGCGATCACGCGCCTCAGCGAGCATTCGCTCGGCAAGATTGAACAGCGGCGCACAACCGCTCAACAGCAGAGTGCCCGCCACGACGCTCGCCACCCACGCCAGCCTTCGAGCGCGCGCGCCTCGGGGGCCTGCTGCCTGTGTGCTGCGTTGCTTCACCGTGTCTCCGCTCATTCGTGCACCAGCGCTTCTGCACCCTGTCGTGCGATACCTGCAAATAGAGCCTCCAGCACGAGGCCCGGGGTGACCGCGTGGATCAGGCGCTCCCGCGCGGTCTCGACCATGGAAACCGCAGCGAGCGCGCGATCCACACCCCACTCTGCCGCAACTTCGGCGATGCGTGGGCCGTGTTCCGCGTTCACTAGCGACAAACCGGCGCCGGAAGCGGTGAGTAAAACGTCGCGATAGAGCGACAACAGATCGGTCAGGATGCGATCGATTCCATCGCGCAGGCTGCGCTTCGCACGCCGTTCTTGTTCCTCCTCCAAGTGGCGCAACTGGCTACGCAGCTTCGGGGGAATGGCCGCACCGGGGGTGACACCCAGATTGCGCAGCGCTTCTTCGCGCTCAATGGCATTGAGGTGCTGGGTAAACGCGGCGGCATCAGCTTCGGCCACCTTCATTAAATCAGCCGCGGTACGCATCGCCTCACCCAGCGTGGTGACATCGAGCGCGCGAGCGATGGTGCGTTCACGTCTCGCCAGGGCTTCAGGATCGGTCGCGAGGCGACGCGCCATGCCGATGTGACTTTGCGAGAGACGAGCGGCGCGTTCGGCAATGTCAGGATCAATGCCGTCACGTTCGTGCAGCAAGCGAGCAATGTCGCTGGGCTGTGGCGTGACCAACCGCACCGAACGCGCCCGTGAGCGGATCGTGGGCAACAGGTCAGCCTCACTGGGTGCGCACAGCACCCAGACCGTGCGCTCCGGAGGCTCTTCCAATGCCTTCAACAACACATTTGAAGTGCGTTCAGGCATGCGATCCGCGTCTTCGATCACAATCACACGGTGCCTACCCTGCGCAGGTGCGAAGTGCGCGGTGGAAACCACCTCACGCGCCTCGTCAATCGTGATGAGGAGCTTCTGTGTGGTGAGCACCGCGAAATCAGGGTGGGTATGTGCGCGCACCTGTTGCCACACGGCGTCACGTTCGTCAGGGTGACGCGCGATCAGGGCTGCAGCAAATCTCAACGCCAGGTTCGAGCGACCGGAACCCGGCGGGCCGGTGATCAGCCAGGCATGAGAGAGATCGGCGGCACCGGCCGCGGAGCTGGCGTGCTCGAGCGCGCGCACCGCCGCCGGTTGCCCGAC
>CAZTBS010000080.1:0-2822 GCA_964612125.1 uncultured Leucobacter sp.
TCTGCCCGGCGAAGGGCTCCTTTGGTATGCCTATCCGCATACTCATTCTCCTTTCTCTTCCTCCTTATGCTTACATTCTATTATTCCTCAAGAACCCTCCGTCGTCCTCATACAAACAACAACGGAGTACATGGCTGCCTTTGGAAATCATCTGCCAGTCTAGCAAGCGGCCAGACCGGCCTTTGCAGTACCTGCTACATTTAATTCAATTGAATAAGTGCCAATTGTTAACACAAATCACTATGACATCGCAAAAATGCGCTTTTTTACCCCAGAGGGGCTGTGCCTGATTCACAAACACAGCCCCTCCCACATGCAAATCGGCTTGTGAGCAAATATGCCCTATTTTGCCGTATAGCCACCGTCCACGCACAAGGCCTGCCCAGTAACATACGAGGCCTCCTCGCTTAACATGAACACCACAGCATTCGCATGGTCTTCCGGCATCCCAAGACGCGGATAGGCACAGTCGGCCTTTTGGAACTCCTCGACGCCCTCGTAGGTGTCGAAAATCTTGCGTACGTTCTCTGTGATGGTCGTCGTTGCGCAAACACAGTTGCAACGAATCCAATCATGGGCAAACTCTATGGCAGCTGCACGCGTGATTGCGATAAGGCCGCCCTTCGCTGCCGTGTAGCCGTTCGTACCGCACTGGGCGGTAAGCCCAGCAACCGACCCGATGTTGACGATGCTCCCACCCCCTATCTCCTTCATATGGGGAATGATGGTATGCATCCCGAGGAAGGGCCCCGTCAAATCAATCTCGAGCAGCGTATACCAGTCACGCTTGAGGTCCATCTGGTCAAACGGCAAGCCCGATTGCGACAGTGCCGCACAGTTCACGAGCCCGTTAGCCTTCCCATAGGCGGCTATCGTCTTCTCGACACAAGCCTTCCATGAATCAGCATCCGTCACATCCAGATGGCAGAACTGTACCTGATATCCTTCTTCCCTAAGCAACGCCGCATGGGCCTCGCCCTTCTCATCGACAAGATCTCCGATCATGACCTGCGCGCCGTTCTCCGCGCATTTCCTAACAATCTCAGCTCCGCTACCGTTTGCTCCTCCGGTGACAATGACGTTCTTGTCGCTCAGTCTTCCCATGTCAAGCCTCCAACTCTTTGTAGGTTTGCTAGTATTTAAACCAGTCAATGGGCAGTTCTTAAATTGCTCTTCGATTCTCAGGGGCACACTCGCCGATTTTTCAAAAAAGGATAACGCCGGTCAAACAGACTCCCTCCGCCCGTAATTACACTCGCCCTACTTGGTAGGGGCAGGATCGCGGTAGACGATGGCAGATACCAGTATCAGCACCGCAAAGCCGACGATAAAGTACAGCGGCGCCAGCACCGCGTTGAAGACCGTGCTGGCAAGCGCCTGGCCAAACTGCAAGAAGGCAACCGCCACAGCGATCTTGGCCGGCTCAAGTGCAATCGAGGGCCAAGAGATCGGCGTGACCTGATGGATGGCCTGCGCGATACCCAGAATGCCAAAGCCAACGACCACAAAGATAAAGGACGTCCCCGGCCCGACGAATATCATGGCAACGCCGCCAAGCGCACAGATGATGCCCTCGACAAAGAGCAGGCTGCGGCAGCGGCGCGTCTTTGCAATTCTGCTCCCGACCCAAGAGGTCAAGACCAAGGCGATTACGCTTACCACAGTGGTAGGTATGGCACTCTCGGTTGCCGAGAAGCCCAACACTACCTGCAGAATTGTCGGGAAGTAAATCATCACGCTGCAAACGCCAGCGAACATCGCTCCCACGAGGAACATCATCATGAGGTTCTTGTCGGCCATGAGATAGCCGGGAAACACCGGGTCGGCCGCCTTGCGCTCAACAACCACGAGCAAGATGACAAAGACCACGGCAGCAATGATGAGACCGATGATTACTGGGCTCGACCATGCATAGGTCGCTCCACCCCAAGAAAGCGCCAAGGAGAAGGGAATGAGGGCCAGGGCAGTGAGCAGGGCACCGCCAACATCAAGCGGCTTGCCGTCTGTCTGACGCTCCTGTACATTGGGAACAAAGATGATTAGCAGAAGCGCGATAGCCGCAAAGGCAATCACGACATAAAGCGTCCACTGCCAGGTCATGAAGTCGACGAATAAGCCAGAGACAGGACCGGCGCTCAGAATGCCCACAAAGCCGAAGGCCTGCAGGATGCCGTTGATCTTTGGTGCCTTCTCGGGCGAATACACATCGTTGATGAGCACAATCATATTTGCAAAGAAGAAGCCCCAGGCAAGGCCCATGAGGGCGCGTGCGATAACGACGATCAGCGGGCTCCAGGCAACGACGCAAAGAGCCGACCCCGCAATGAACACGATAAGACCAATGATGAAGAGGTTCTTGCGCAGGTAGCGCTCGCCGAGCTTTGCGGCCGGCGGAATTAAAACGCAGCGGAACAGGCTTTCCAAGGTGATAGCCAGGCCGAACATCGACATACCGTCGAGCTGGGTCATAGCTGCCGACACAAAGATAGCCGATCCCGTCAGTGAGAACATGGCAGCAAAGTAGGCACAGATGATCGATACAAGGAACATCGCCTTCTTTCCGCTGCTCAATTCCATTACGTCTGCCATCTTAGACCTCCGCATCCATCTGGATGAGGGCCTTCATGCCGCGCTCGGGGTGTGCCTGCTGCTCGAAGGCTTCAGTTGCCTTCGTATAGGGGAAGATGTCGGTGATAAGCGGCTCGACAATAAGCTTGCCTGCCGCCATGGCCTCGATGACATCGGGGATATGCGTACCAGAGACGGGGATGATGAGCTGCGGCTGCTTGTTGATGACTGGGGCGAGGTTCAAGTTGACATTC
>CAZTBS010000081.1:0-2805 GCA_964612125.1 uncultured Leucobacter sp.
GGCCTGCTCGGCAAGCTCGGCACGCATATCGATATCACCAAGGGTGATTTTCTTCGCGTGGTTCACGAGCCGGTTCACGATCGAGTCCGCGGCGACTTTGTCGGGGAGCACGTCAAGCCAGTAATCGGGCCCTGACTGTGACGCGATCACGGTCGCGGCCCGATGCTCCCGGTTCGCGAGGATCGTAAAGAGGTCCGCGGCGGCCTCCGGATCGATACCCACCGTGAGGAAATCATCAACGATCAGAAGGTCGGTGTTCGAGTACTCGTTCAGCATGGCCTGGTGGCGGATGCTGTCGCTTCGAGCGATGACCAAGGCGCGGGCGAGATCGTCCATGCGCGTGTAGATGACGGTGTGGCCGTTCTGGCAGGCTGCGATGCCCAGCGCACACACGAGATGCGTTTTCCCTCCACCCGACGGGGACATCACGAGCACGTTCAACGTTTCGCTGCTCCAGTCGTGCGCGGCGTAGCGACGCATCCTGACTTTCGTGATGCCTCGCCCTTCGCGGTAATCGATCTCCGCAACTGATGCGTGTGGGAGCGGAAACCGGGCCTTCTTGATGAGCGCGGTGACCCGGTTCTCGCGTCGGAGCTCGAGGGCGTCGTCCGTGGCGGTGAGGAACAACTGCTCCGGTGTGAGGTCATCGTTCGCGTCGTCGCTGATGAGCTCGGCAAATCTGGTCGCGAGGTGAGTGACGCGTAGCTCACGAAACTTCTCGTAATCCGCGGAAGTGAACATGGTTATCGCCCCCGCTGCTCGTCAAGGCGACGGTAGTAGTCCGCGCCGCGCACGAGCGCGCCCGCAGGGGCCTCCGAGCCTGCGCGGTCGACACCATCGGTGTCTTCGAACCTGACTCTGCTCTTACGTGTGGACTGTGTTTTGTCAAATCATTCTGAGGCGGATGTGCAAGAAAACTGAGCCACCCGCGCGGCTCAATTTGAGCCATCTGCGAGGACCCGGTACCCACCCTCGAAGTCGTCTTCGTAGAGGGTCCACAGCACCTTGATCAGGTGTTGCCCCTCGGCCTCACCGGCGGATCTCGCTCAGCGGAATATGCTTGCTAACACAGAAAGGTGGAGCAATGACAGGTGAATATGCTCGGGCCTCCGTGATTATCTCGGGTGGCGATGCTGTGACTCCGTTCACCACCCCGCAGCTCGCATGCGGGGCCGGTTTGGCGGCGGGCAACACCGCCACTGCCGTGCGTGAAACCCTGCTGCGCGCGGGTATCCCGGTGTTCACCGCACCAGCGATGAACGGGCGGTCAGAGGTGCGCGAGCCCGACACTGACAGTTTCGGCTGGTTCGGCGAGATGCCTGATCCACTGCCCGCGCATATGACCGTCAACTCGATTGGTGACATCGACAACGCGGGCGAGCATCTCGCACGCTTTCTCGGTCACTTGCACGATCGCTTCGGCGTGCGAGAAGTCGATCTCATTGGTCACTCGAATGGTGGGTTATTCGCGCGCGCGGCGATCCGCATCGTTCAAGAGACAGGTATGCCGGTCGCCGTGCGATCGCTGGTAACACTTGGCACCCCATGGATCGGTGGCAACCCGCAGCGCATCATCTACGGCGAGTTTTCCGAAACTGAGTGTCAGGGGCAGGCTTCGTGTGAGGCGATCTTGGAAGGCATGCGCGCAGCGGAGAGTCGGCAGCAAGGGCTGATGCCGCAAAATACCGCGCACTATCTGCAGGGAGAGTTGGGATGGAACGAAGCGCAAGCGGGTGCGCTCGACGGTATCCCTGTCTTGTTGATTGCCGGTACTGCGCTCGATTCGGCCGGCGGTCATCCTGAGTTCTGGCCGAACGACGGGTTGGTATCGCGGTTTAGTGCACTCGCTGTAACGGTGAATTCCCGTGTGCTGCCCGATCGTCGGGAGCTCGAACTCCCACTGTTCCACTCGATCTATATCGCCGACGCACTCGGCGAAGACTGGCAGCTTGGGATGACCTGGAATTCCGAGGTGCTGACCGCGGTGACAACCTTTGAGCAAGAGATGCGCGCTCACTGAAGGCCCTCGTGTTGCACGTCATGCGCAATGTCATCGGTGATCCGTCGGTCAGTTCGTCAGTTCATTCCGAAGCGGGCTCGCTCCAGCGTTCAGTGCGCTGAGCTTGTCGAGCGCGACTTGGCGCGGCAGCCGTACCATGCCGCAGTTTGTGCTCGGGATGGGCATCTCTGCGTCGACGAAGCGCAACGTGTCGCGCAAGGTGTTAGCAACGGCTTCCGGTGTTTCGATTTCGTGAGTCGCCACGTCGATGGCACCCAGCATAACTTTCTTCCCGCGAAGAAGCTCAATGAGATCGACCGGAACCCGGGAATTGTGGCGTTCCAGCGAGATGATGTTGATGCTGGAGTGCTGCAGCATCGGGAGTGACACTTCTAGGGCAACGGCCGTGCTCGACGCTTATTCTGGGGTCGAGTTGCACGCGATGCGGGCTGGAAGTTGAGCTGGCTCAGCGTCACTGGTGAGGTAAACGACGAGGCATCTCGGGCTGCCGCCGATGATCGTGACCTCATGCCACTGATCGCCATCTTCGTAAAGGTCGTGTCACAGACCGTTGAGGAGTAAACCGTGGGTGATCCACTATCTCGCTCTGTCCTGCGTGACTCCGCGTTTCAGGAGGTGACGGCGCCCGACACCGCGTCGAGAGAGATGCGATGAGACCGTCGCCCGGTGCACACCATACTTCTGAGCCAGGTAACCGATGCTGAGTCCAGCGAGGTAATCGTCGACGAGACGGTCTACTTCAGAGGGGGTGAGAAAGGTTTGAGGTTTCCCAATCCTCCTGACGC
>CAZTBS010000082.1:0-2803 GCA_964612125.1 uncultured Leucobacter sp.
TCTCTTGAACTTATACAAACCTCCAAGCGATTGACATGTTCCCGTGAAAGGGCCACACAGAAGCCCTGGTGTTGCTCACAAGAGGCTGAGATCTTTAGCAACCCGGGTATAATGGTCCGGGCATAATTTCACATCGGTGGCCAAAAAACGAAGTAGGGAGTGGAAATTATCTAAAACGATTCAAGTTTTGGCCAAAAAACGAAGTAGGGAGTGAAAAATCTATAGGAGATTCACTCCCAACTGACTTTTTTGGCCATCCCCATGTAGGTGACACGGGGACGGGGATGGTTTTATGGTCTGTTTGTTAGTTCTTTTTGTATAAATCCCCATGTAGGTGACACGGGGACGGGGATGGTGTCACTCTTTTATCTGCTTTACATAGGGCGAAAATTTAGATAAGATGGATGCGAACAAACGTTTGAGAAGGATATCGAAATCGAGGCTATAAAGCTTATGACTAAGAAAAAAGATAATGAAATACCATTCGTTCAAGTGCTGCCACATACTTAACTTTTATTGCGGCAACGGGCGATGATTCTAAAAGTTTTGAAATGCAATATGAGAATGAAAATATTTATTCAAATTATGGACTTAATGAAACGGCAACTATCCGGAATTTCCGAATAGTTCAAACCGAGGGCTCACAAATCAAAATCATAGAAGAAAACTGCAGTGCTTTGAACCCTGTATTTTTACAATCGGCAAAGCAATATCAAAGGAGTGCGCGTGAAATGTGGAAGTGCCCGAAATGCGGTCGCGAATTCAAAAACATACAGCAAGATCACTTTTGCGTGAAACAGAAATACTTTCAAGTAAACATGGTTCGAAAGGCACATGATACTTTGACATAAATTATTACTCAATGAGGTGTGTACATGCAAAACATAAAGAAAATATCTTTAATAGCGATTATACTAATGACTATTCTGTCATTTTCAAATTTACTTGGGTTAAAAATTGCAGGAACAGCAGTTGTTATTGGGGTTGTCTTTTTCTTTGTCCATAAGGCGTCAGAAAAACAGCCCTTTGAGGGCAGCGGACTTGATACTAGTGCTATACGAATAAACTTCAAAAATAAAAGTATTTGGTTTTGGATTGTATTGCCAATCATTATGGATGCCGTCGCTATAACAATCTCAAAACTGTTTTTACCTGAATACATAGAGCATGTACTTGCGAGAACAGAAATTTTCGTGTCTTTTGATAAAATTGTGATAATGATAATTCAGCTTGCGTTTCTTGCCTTAGGAGAAGAAATTGCATGGCGCGCTTTCTTTCAAAAGCAGTTAAACAAAGCCCTTCCGATTATTCCATCATTATTAATTTCGTCGGTGTTTTTTGCAATTGGGGCATTTTAATCAGGGAAATGCGTTTATCGTACTATACGATGTCTTTTATGTGTTCATCAATAGTGTTTTGTATGGAATCATTTTCCACAAAACGAACAATGCGTGGATTAGTGCAATATCGCATTTTGTTGCCAATCTATTCAGTATCATAGTTTTAGTATTTCTATAATTCATAAGTAAAAGGGAGGGTCAAGTTCTCACGAGTTTTATTGGTTGCATAACCATAAGCCGTGCCTTGATAGCCAGCACCGACAGAACCATACGGGTCATTGATACCGCTTCTTATTTCCAGTGCATTGTCTGCGCCTACCGCAATGTCCGCACTCTGATGATGTACAAACACAAATACTGTAAACTTCCACGGATTGTATCCGACCTCACGAAGTACATTTTTTACGACGAAGCTGATATCCACTTTACCGCTCAGGGCTGGACAATGGATAAGGAATGTCTGAAAAAAGGGCACATGTTTACTGATGAATACTTTGAATGTCAGCTACAAAATATCCGTGGAAACAGACTAAAAAAGATTGGATTTTTTCTTTGAAATACAGAGGTGAAGTATAAACATGTTTTCAAAACTGAACAGGATACGACCTGTGCCAACAGTATGTAGCGGACAAATAAAAAAATCCATTTTGGTTTCTGCGATAATAGGAATTATTTTGGGATTTACTGACAAAATATTAGATTTGCCAATAATGCCTTCTGCAATTTCAAATGTAGGACTTATTGGAAGTCAATGGGGAGTGTGGATATTTATTTCGACCTTGATATCAGTATTTTCCTATACGCCTATATTGGCAGTAATTCGTGTCATTGTGTTTCTTTTTTCAATGCTGTTTTCTTATTATGCATATACAAATATAATTCTGGGTCTTTTTCCATTAAAGCATATTCTTTTTTGGTGTATCATTGCTATTTTATCGATAGTTCCAGCATATATTATCTGGTTTGCCCATGGTAATAGTTTGATTTCCAAGATTATTACCGCCTTGCCAATCACGGTAATTACTATTGAAGGATACATAGTATATCGCTCAACAATGAATTATTACGCAGAATATATGCAATATGGAAATATCCTAATTAGTAAAGGCCCATTTTGGCATATGATCAGCACTGAAATAGTGTATGCCTTATTGATAGTCGCCATTTTACTTATTGTTCCAGCGAAATCAAAGGCAAATCTTAAGCCTTGATTGGTTAATAAGTGTCCAAGCTAAAGTATAGTTTATTAAAAAAAACTTAAAGGAGAAACCATTTAAAATATACCTTGCCTCCAAAGGGGTGCTAGGTCCAATGGTCATCAGAATTGCAACAAAAAGGTGCACGGTAAAGGGAAACATATTAAGGTTAACCCTTTTAATTATCGCCCTACTTGATAGGCTTCATAAGGGGGTTAAGGTTCAAAAAAGGGGTGAAGGCCATAAAACTTATAAAAATGGCATATC
>CAZTBS010000083.1:0-2770 GCA_964612125.1 uncultured Leucobacter sp.
TTAAAACAGATGGATTACATTCATTTATAATATATAAAAATATATTTAATGAATGTGAATATTAAAATTAAAAATTTTATGTATTTGATATTTTATCTAATGATTCATTAAATTTACCATTTAGTTAAAGATATTAATTAATAAATTAAAATATTGTTAATAAAAAATCTTCTAAAATTTAAATAAAATAATTTTTAGATATAAAATAAGAAATGAAAGAAACATAATAAAAAGATTATATTAAATATTTTTAGATATTATTAAATAATATTTAGGATAGAACTGATGGATATGTATTTACATAAATAGATTAACCATATTTTAAAACATAAAGTTTAAAACTTAAAACAAAATAATTAAATACAATTGATTTTAGATTAAAATATAATTAAATTAAAAATAATTATTTCTTATAAACATAAGGAACATACTAAGATTTTTGTTGTACAAATTCAAGAAAATTTTTTAAAATAGAAGACTAAAAAAATATTGAATTTAATTTTAGTGTTCCTTATGTTTTAGAAAATGCACCATATATTTTAAAATCTTAAAAAGATGATATTGATTATATAAAGAAATATTTTCCAAATAATGATTTATAAATTATTTAAAAAAGTTTAGATGGAGAATTGGATAATCTTATTGTTGAAGTATCATATGACAATGATATGAGAGCAATACCAGTAAGAATTAGAGAAGATAAAAATAATCCCAATTCATTCTTTACTAGTCTAAGTAATTTTAATAATAGATTATATCCAATAGAAGATATTTAATCATCAAATTATTTTAACAAATAATTAACAGATGAAGAAGTTGAAAAATTTAAAGAATTTGAAACTATAGGAAATGATGCTAGAAAATAAGGAATAGAATAAGCATTAAAATTATGTTAAAATAAAGATACTGTATTTGATTTTGGAGGAGGTAGAGGAATAAATTTTTAATTACTATTTTAATTTAATAAAATATTTTGTTTAGAACCTGATAGATATGCAAATATAATTTATTATGAACGTTTGAGAAATGTATAAAAACAATATCGTGATCCAATAACTAAAAAATTTAAGCATATGCCATTTACATAAATATTTGGATATGATAAATTATAAATGATTTTAGATTAATATAAAGATTTTTCATTATTTAGAAGTGAATATTCTATTCATTATATGTTAGGATCTAATATGGATTTATAAAAGTTAGGATTTATATTATAATAATGTAAGACATCATATTTTCTATATTATGATGGAAAGCGTATTTTTGATTTATTAAAAAAAAATAATGGTTTATTTGAAAATGGTAAATATCATATTAAATAAATGTATAAAGAGTAAACATTTTAAATGCATGGATAATAAATATAAATATTATTACCAACTATTTCAGATTAATATTATACTGAATATCTAGTTAATATAGATTAGTTATAAAATTTATGTAGTATTAAAACTAATAAGAAATTAGTATATAATGAGTAAGTAATTACAAAAGATATATTAAAAACATTATAAGACGATGATAAATAATATTTATAATTATTATAGATTAGTATATTTTAATGAAAATTTATTTTTTAATAGAAAAATTTATTTTTTAATAATAAAATATGAATTCAGATTAAATTAAATAAATATTTGAATATTATTAAAATAAATTTTAAGAATAGAATTAAATATATTAATAATATCATAATATATAAAAAAAAACTAGATAATAATATTTAGAAATGAAAAATTAATATGACTTATTAATGTATATTAATTTAATTTGTAAAAAATTAAAAACTGCTTATTAAACAATATATTCATTTGAATAATATGAATAAGAAATTAAAAGATAATAAGAAAATAAATAATAAGATCCATGAAAAATATTTTTCAATAATAAAAATATTTTTAATTTCCATATATTTTTTCTATAAATATTCCTTAATGCTAATGTATACAATTTGAAGGCATTAAAAATTTAATTTAATCACCTAATAATTATTAACAAAATATTGTTTTATCTTCCAATGTCATATTATTTTTATCTTAAATTAAATCAATAAATATTTTTTCTTAAGTTTTAACATTTTATAAAATTTATATTATAAAAAATTTTAAATTTTAATCTAAATTTAAAAATATATTTCCATATCCATCCCATTTAATTAATTTTTTATTTTATATTTAATAAATCATAATTTTATTTTAATAAAATTATAATTAAGGAATTTCAAAGAATATATATTATATATTCTTATCTTTTTCATAAGTTGGATTTATATATTTTAAGCATTCTTAATTAATTTAAATTTTATCATTTAAACAAATCTTATTTATATAATAATTAATATTGTGTAAATTATTCGATATTAAAAAGAATTAATCAGGTATTTTATTTGTATCTTCATCATAATAAATTTTATATAAATATGTAATTAAATTTAGTCTTTAAATTTATATTTCTTATATATAAACAGTTTAATAATTTTATTCTTAAAACTATTTCATTTCTATATTTATAAAGTTTATATTTAAATTTTTACAAATTAAATTTTATTAATAAATATAGTTTTAATAAATAAATTAATTTTTATATAATTAGCATTTATATTATTTTAGATAAGATTATGTTTAATTTATTTTATATTATTCAGTTATTTATTAATATTATAAATATGACTAAAAATTTATTTTATACCATTCTCCTTATTTCATTTTTCTAAAATAAAAATTGAAAAAAAATAATTTTTTTTTAAAAATAAATTTATTTTTTTTAG
>CAZTBS010000084.1:0-2710 GCA_964612125.1 uncultured Leucobacter sp.
TGCGGCTCGCCGAGGGCGGCGAACTGGCGGATCTGGCGCGGGTGCTCGTGGCGGCGTTCACGGTCAGTGCGCCGGTGACGGTGTCTGCGGGTGCGGTGCTGCCAGCTGCGCTGACTGAGTTTTTAGCGCGGCAGGGGGTCGCCGTGTCGCTTGAACGCGATGAGGCGTGGCTTGAGCGCATCGCGGTGATGGGACCGACGGCTGATGATACAGGTGCCGAGTTGGCCTCGCGCGTGCGTCTGATCGGCGGCGACCGCACACGCGCGGCCGAGTGGATGGGCGGGCTGGCGCAGGTGACCCTGTGGGCCGACCCGGTGACCATGGCTGGCCCGGTGGAACTGCTGGCCTTCGTGCGTGAGCAGGCGGTGTCGGTGCGCGCGCATCGGCACGGTTTGGCGTCGCCGGTGCCGGGCATTGATGGGTGGATCGACGACGTCAACGCGCGGGTGCAGTAGCCGGGTCTCTCAGCGTGTTGCCTCCGGCAGCTGACCCGTGATTTCCGTTCAGGGCTGCAAGCCAGTACAGTTATCTACTGGTCGCGCAAGTGACCAACGGCGGGTTACCCGAGCGGCCAAAGGGGGCTGACTGTAAATCAGCTGGCACTGCCTACGGGGGTTCGAATCCCTCACCCGCCACAGTGAGAAAGAGCCTGATCAGAACACAATTCTGGTCGGGCTTTTTCTTTTCCAATGCCGCAGTAGAAGGTGTTCGCGTTCCTCGCTCTGCCCCGAACCCCTTCTCCTCATTGAACCCCCTTGCGTGCAGTGAATAGGGGGCGTCGAAGCAAATGTGAGGGTGTCGCGTGCGAGGGGGAAACGCGCGACAATCGAAGCATGGATACCGACACCCGACTGCAGCTGCAGCAGATCCGTGACGCCGACGCAGGGGCCTATGCGCAGACGGCGGATGCCCTGCTGACCGGCAAACTCACCTGGTCAGAGGCGGAAATCACACAGTTTATTGACGGCTACGTCAACGACCCCTATCTGACGCGCAATCGCTAGCACGGGGCGGCGAAGCGAGGAGTTTCTCGCCACACCCTATGCCTGTGCGCACCGACCGAGGAGAATGGCCACATGGCAAAAGCACAGAAATACTTTGAAGAACATCCCGAGGCTGTTGCGCCGGTCGTTGCGCTCGGCATATGGGGGATGATCTGGAAGGCCTTCGCCCTCTATCGCGCAGGCGCGAACCGCTCGCCCGGCTGGTTTACCGCCCTGCTGCTGGTGAATTCGGTCGGCATTCTCGAGATGCTCTACCTCTTCGTCTTTGGCAAGAAAAAGCAGCAACGCGGCGCAGCTGCCAGCACTGATGGCGGCGGGGCCGAGGCGTAGCGGACGCTGAGCCCATGCGCGAAGCTGCTACCCAACCGCAGCGCACTCTACTTGCACGCTCACCAATCGTGGTGGTGGCGCCCGATTCCCTGAAGGGCAGCTGTACGGCGCCAGACGCAGCTCCGGCGATTGCCGCTGGTGTGCGGCAGGCTCTGGGTGCGCAGGCCGAGATCCGCACCGTGCCGCTTGCTGACGGTGGCGAAGGCACCCTTGACGTGCTGGTGGGGGCCTGGGGCGGCGAGGTGTTCGATGTACCCACCACCGATGCGTTGGGGCGCCCGCGTATCGGTCGCGTGGGCCTCGCACCCGATCGCGCCGGCACCAGACTCGCGGTGATTGAGGCGGCAGACGCGAACGGTTTACCCGCGGTGGTGGATCAGCCCCTCCGCCCTCTCGACGCCGATTCCGCTGGCGTTGGAACGCTTGTGCGCGCCGCGCTCGACGCTGGCGCCACCGAGTTGCTGCTGTGCATTGGCGGATCTGCCACGAGTGATGGCGGGGCTGGCATGCTGCGCGCATTAGGCGTGCGCCTCCTTGATCGCGGGGGGTTCGACATACTCCCCGGAGCGCGCGGCCTCGCCGATCTGCACTCCCTTGACCTGAGCGGGCTCGATCCGCGCGCGCAGCAGGTGCAGTGGCGAGTGGCCTGCGACGTTGATCACCCAGTCATGGGTGCACACGGCGCGGCGGCAGTGTTTGGCCCGCAGAAGGGAGCGAGCGCCGCAGACATTCCGATCATCGATGCCGGTTTGTCGCGACTTGCACATCTGCTCGCCGATGTTGCTGGATGCGATCCGCGTAAACTCACTGATCGCCCAGGCTTGGGGGCTGCGGGAGGGCTGGCACTGGGCCCGGTGGCCCTGTGTGGTGCGCAGCTGCTGCCCGGATCCACGCTGGTGATGGATGCGGTGGGGTGGTCAGAAGCGCTGCAGGGCGCCGACCTGGTCATCACCGCGGAAGGCCGACTCGATGCCCAATCGCTGCAGGGCAAGGTGGTGTCGGGGGTGCTGGCAGCAGCACGCGCGCAACGCGTGGACTTAGAACTCACAAGCGCAGAGCACACCGACGCAGAGCGCACCAATGCAGTGCCGGTGGCGGTGCTGGCAGGCTCGGTCGCGCTGAGCTTCGATGAGTGTCAACGCGCTGGCATCGCCGCAGCCCTCTCGATTGCGGGCGGCCCGGCAACCCTCGCTGAGCTGCAGCGTGATGCGCCGCGATTGCTGACGGAAGCCGCCGCGCATCTCACGCGGCTGGCATTCAGCGCAGTCGAGAGACGAACACCGAACGACTGATCTGGATCCACCCCGCGCACTACGGCGCCAGCACCCACAGCAGCGGCAGCAGCGCCATCGCGATGGTGGCGATGCCCAGCAGGA
>CAZTBS010000085.1:0-2681 GCA_964612125.1 uncultured Leucobacter sp.
TTCTTTTTCTGTTATTAATTGATATTTAATTAGTTTATTAAGATGTTCTTTAAATTCTTTTTCTTCTTCTCCCAATTTAATGGCAAGTTCTTTAATTGTATATGGTATTATTTCGTCTCCTAAAGACTTTAATAAATAACCACTTTTATTTATTGTTCTAAAGATTAATTGTTCGTAAATGATAATTGTCTTAGAACCTGATTCTGTTCTTTTAAGATGATCTATTACATCTATATCAAAAAAATCATTATATAACTTGTAAAAATAATATTTTGTTTTTGTATTATAATCTGCCATAAGTATTTTCCTTAACAGAAATATTAAAATACTCTAAAACCATATCCATAGGAACTAAACCATTATGTACCTTATCTTTTTCTCCATAGAACATATCACTAATTATATTAAATACATTTCTTGCCTTATTTCTACCAATTGCCCCTATATTCATAATATCTGTAATATTAGCCCACTGGTATTGAGCTATTACATCTATTTCTTCTTTTGTTAAACTTTTTCTTTTTTTACCCATAATAAAAAATCCTTTCTTTATATTTTCTTTGATATTTACTTGTTAAAGTTTGTCGACTACTTAACTATTAATTCATTTGATTCTGTTACATCATCTATATTGCTAAATTTAGCATTATATAAATTTAACATCTTATTCATCATTTTAACTGTTGGAATAGTTTTATTCGTTTCGTAACTTCGCAGTGTTACTGTACTTATTCCAAGTTCTTTACTAGCTTTTTCTATTGTAAATCCAGCATTTACTCGTAAAGCTTTAAGTGTTAATTTCATTTATTCACCTCCTCTATCTTCATCTCAATTATACTGCACTGATTTATTTTTGTAAATATCTAATTTATCATTTTTATCATTTTTCTTATCTTTTCTGTTGACAAATTTATCAAATTATTTTACTATGGTATTGGAGGTAGATAAAATGACTAAAGAAGAACAAAGAAAAATTTTAGGAAATAACTTAGTTGCTCTTTTAGAATTGAAAGGAAAGTCTAGAAAAGATGTTTCAGATGCACTTAACACTTCATATACAAAAGTGTGTGATTGGACTAAAGCTAGAACATATCCTAATCAACACGATTTAGGAAGACTTGCATTTTACTTTGATACAACTATTGAACAATTAACTTCTGCTAATGCTGTTATCAAAGAAAATGGATTTGATCCTGAAAAATCAACAAGTAAAAAGAAAGTATCTGTAATTGATATCGGAACTGATGAATGGGTTATATCTCCAGTTGATTATGAATGGGTTTCTATTAAGCGTTTAAAGCCCAATACTGGATATTTAATGTTTGATGTTGTTGATGATATGTTATCCCCTATTTATAATCTTGGTGATACTGTTTTAGCACAATTCTTAGATAATAAACCTATTAAAAGCGATGGAGATTATTTATTAAAATTAAAAGATTATGATTCTTGGTTATTTATTCATGTTTATGTAAAAGACAATGGATACTTAGTAGCACCTCTTAATAACAATAATTCAAAATCTTTCTTACCTAGATTCTATACTAAAGAGGAATTTATAAAAAATGCCTTTAATGTACATAAAGCTGTAAGAGTTTCAAAAAATATATAAAAAAATCTCGTACTGCGAATACGAGATATCAGAAATACCATTTTGTTTAGTCGACAAACTTTAACAAATAAACATCGTATAAAAATACAATGAAATTGGATTTCCTATTTATATTATAGCATAATCGTATTTTTTTACAAGTTTCTACTGGTATTTCTCTAATGAGAAAGGAACGTTTATGGCTGTATATAAAGATAATAGACCTACTAAAGATGGTAAGATATGGTTTTTCAAAACCCAATATGAAGATTTTGATGGAACTAAGAAACCAAAGAAATCAGGAAGATTTGCTACTAAGAAAGAAGCTGAACAAGCTGAGTTAGAATTTAAAATTTCATTACATGAAAAAGTTAATCATAATGAAATAACCTTTGAAGAAATGATTGAGTTATTTCTAAATTTCAAAAAGAAAAGAGTTCGAGAAACTACTTATTATAACTATGGTAATAAAATACCATATTTAAAACCTTTATTTAAAGTTAAATTAAAAGACTTTAACTACTCTCATTTTGAGAGATGGCATGATTATATGGATTATGAAACAACACTTGCTACAAGAACTAAAAATGATATTTATAAGTTTCTTAAATCTATACTTAATTATGCTACTGCATGGTATGAATTTAGTTTTGTTAAAGTATATCCTAAAATGACTAACTTTAATAATCCAAATGAATTACCACCTGAACAATTATGTTTTACTTATGATGAATTTAAACAATTTATAGAAGTTGAAGAAGATATTAAATGGCAAGCTACATTTAGAATACTTTATTATTGTGGTCTTAGAAAAGGAGAACTTAGAGGATTACAATGGAAAGATATTGATTTAGAAAGAAAAACATTAAGTGTTAGGAAACAAATTACTGATCGTTGTGGAACGGTCAAGAAATTCAAATTTGTGGTACCAAAAACCCAAAATAGTATAAGAACCTTAAAGATGCCTGAAATACTCGTAAATAGTCTTAAAAAGGCTAAATTAGAGGCTAAACAACTAAACGGTTTTAATGAAAATTATTTTGTTGCTGGAGATGCATTTCCAATAAGTAGTAACGCTTTAGCAGATCGT
>CAZTBS010000086.1:0-2550 GCA_964612125.1 uncultured Leucobacter sp.
GTGCAGAAAACCGAGGAATACAAGTGTATGTGCAAAGAGTTCCGTGAACAGATAGCTGACCCGGAATTCGAGGGCTATTGTCACTGTCTGCTGTATTATAAAACAAAGGATTGAAGGAGATAATTATTATGTCAGTTATTACATTAACAAACAATTCATTCAAAAATGAGGTTCTGTCGTCAGAAAAACCGGTTCTTATTGACTTTTTTGCCACATGGTGCGGACCGTGTAAAATGGTATCGCCGATTGTCGATGAAATCGCTGTTGAGAATGAAAATGTCAAGGTGTGCAAGGTCGATGTTGACCGTGAACCGGAGCTTGCACAGGCGTTTGGTGTTGCAAGTATTCCGACACTCGTTGTTGTGAAAGACGGGAAGGTCACTTCGCAGACTGTCGGTTACAAACCAAAGGATGCGATTCTTTCCATGTTAGGTTAAGGCACGAAGCTTTGCTTTGTTCAGTATTTTAACACCTTCACGGGTTCGTTCGGCGATACCCTCCGCTTTAAAATACTTCATCATTCTGGAAACAACCTCACGGGCTGAACCCATATATTTCGCAATTTGTTCGTTTGTGAGTCTTACGGTGTCGCCGCCGTTCTTCGCCAGCTCGTCAGTAAGAAAAATGGCAAGACGGCGGTCAAAGCTCATAAAGAGTATTTGCTGCATCACCCACATCACATCGGAAAAGCGGCCGACTGCCGTTTCAAGAGCAAAGTTTTTCGCATTCAAATTCCGATTTGCGACCTCGGAGAATGTTTTACCATTCAAAATAAAGCATTCGCATTCCGTATCCGCATCCACCATAACATCAAAGGTAATTGCCTGCAACACGCAGGAAGCCGAAAGCATACAGATGTCGCCCGGGTACAGCCGATAAAGCGTGATTTCACGCCCTTCCTCGGACAGCATAAAAGCACGCACACTGCCGATCTTTACAATAATCGCTCCTGTGCATTCACCGTTACCGCCATGAATGTTGTCACCATTGCTGTAATTTTTACGCACTGTGTATCGGCAAAGCAAGTCCTTATCATCGGCACTTAAGGTATCCCAAAAGGGGAATATTTCTCGATACTCTTTTTCAAGCTCGCTAATTATCATAAAAATACCTTCTCTGTTAATAATAAAATAAAGGATGGTTTACAATATGAAAACAATTATTATCGGAGGCGTTGCCGGAGGAGCGTCTGCGGCAGCAAGGCTTCGTAGGCTGGACGAAAAAGCCGAAATAATCATTATGGAACGCGGCGGCTTTGTTTCGTTTGCAAACTGCGGACTGCCGTATTATATCGGTGGGGAAATCACGGAACAATCGAAGCTGACCTTGCAGACGCCCGAAAGCTTTCACGCACGGTTCAATATTGATGTGCGTTTGAATAACGAGGTTACAGCAATTCATCCGGATAGTAAAACCGTAAGCGTGCGTAACACGCAAAACGGTAAAACTTATACCGAAAGCTATGACAAATTAATTCTCTCTCCGGGTGCCGAGCCGATGAAACCGCCGATTCCCGGAATTGACAGCGAACGGGTTTTCACGCTCCGCAATATCCCCGATACGTTAAAAATCAAATCGTTTATCGACACACACAAACCGAAATCGGCAGCAGTTGTCGGCGGGGGTTATATTGGCGTTGAAATGGCGGAAAACCTGAAAAATGCCGGACTTGATGTTACGGTTATCGAGCTTTCCGACCATCTGATTGCACCGCTTGACTTTGATATGGCGGCAGATGTTCACGGGTATCTTCGCAAAAACGGTGTTAAGCTTGTACTCGGGAACGGCGTAAAGAAAATTAGCGAGACAAACAACAGTCTGTCTGTCGTACTTGAGCGTGGCAGTATTTCTGCCGATATGCTGATTATGTCGGTGGGGGTGCGTCCCGAATCAGCACTTGCGAAGGACTGCGGAATACTCTGCAACCGTCGTGGCTCGATTGTTGTTGACCGTCATATGAAAACCAATGTTACGGATATTTTCGCCGTCGGCGATGCGGTTGAGGTAGCTGACTTTATAACCGGAAATCCAGCTTTTATTCCGCTTGCAGGCCCTGCAAATAAGCAAGGGCGCATTGCCGCCGACAATATTTGCGGATTAGACAGCGAATATACGGGAACGCAAGGCTCGGCGGTGCTGAAAATTTTCGACATGACTGTTGCAACGACGGGGCTGAATGAAAAAGCGGCAACAACGGCCGGGATTGATTACGATAAAACGTATCTTTATTCTGGCTCACACGCAAGCTATTATCCGGGAGCCGTGAATATGTCAATCAAAGCGTTGTGGGATAAAGATTCTCACAAGCTCCTTGGTGCGCAGATTGTCGGGTTTGACGGTGTGGACAAGCGAATGGATGTGCTTGCCACCGCCATACGCTTCGGTGCGAAGGTCACAGACCTGACAAAGTTAGAGCTTTGCTACGCGCCTCCGTTCGGCAGCGCGAAAGATCCTGTGAATATGCTCGGCTTTGTTGCGGAAAATGTGATTACGGGTAAAATCAAGCAGTTTTTCCCGGAGGATGTTGCGTCGCTTCCGCGTGACGGCTCG
>CAZTBS010000087.1:0-2529 GCA_964612125.1 uncultured Leucobacter sp.
AGCTCTTTGGCATATTCGAAATACTCATCAACTTGCTCATCAGATAGCATATCTGATGAGATCATGCCTGCCTGGTCTTTGAATTTGTCTTCGATAAACATCTTGGAGAACAGATATCCGCCCTGTCCGGTCAGATACATCTCTGCAGTCATTTTTGCCCGTTCAAAAGATTCAACAAATCCCGGAGCCGTAACGTGTACCTCAACCAGGACGCTCTCGTCATCCTTGCTCCCATAAGCCTCTATCACCATACAACCCGAATCAAGAGCCATACCTTCATCTATAAACGACTTGATCTCCTCCTCATATTTAGGGGCATGCGGAACATGGCTGAGCACATAATCAAACGGCACTATCTTCTTGCCTTCAAACTCCTCTTCCTTACGGCTCAACATACCTGCCTGATATAGAGGTCCGGCGAAATCCATTCCATCCCCTGCATATTTGAAATATGCATTTTTGCAGCCCTTGAAATATTTGTCTGCATTAAAATGATACTGCAAAGGCTCGTCATGGCAATGCTCTCTAAAAGTTATTCTCCTTTCCATATAAGGATATTGTCTCGTTATCGGTCTTCCAAATGCAGGAGTGTTTATAAGCTCGCCTTCCTCGTATGCCAATGCCATCTCACTCATGTCAGTAAGGGCAGTTATAGGCGACCACCAGAAGGGTTGAAATCTCTTGGCGCTAACGCCTTCCCATACAAAGTTAAAAATGGTGTTGCACTTGTCTAAGTAGCGCATAGCGTGTCTTGTTGCCGCGCAGATCAATCCCGGCGCCGATCCTGTTCCAAACAATGCCAGTTTGCCTATTGCTTCGAATTTAGGTCCGTATAATTCATACAAAGCTCTAATGCTTCTGTACCAGTTTCGTGTATCTTCATCTTGAAAGTTCGGCTCATCCCCGGCTTTTATAGCTGCTTTACCCAGATCGCTTTCCGCCCACATTTTTCCCAATGCCGTCGTTCCTGCATAGTCCTGATAGTTCGCCTTTACTTTTAGCGCCGCATCCAAAACATTCTGTGTGCATTCAAGCGGGAGACCGTTTACTATCAAGTCAACTCCTTCTGCCGCTTTGACAATGCTATCCATGTCATGGGCGTCAACAAAAGCTCCCTTGCCTTTTTTTAATTGACCAACAAGTTTTTTGACTGCTTCTTGGTCATAGTCAGCACAAACAAGCTCACTCACATTCGGCTCCTCATTTAACCTTTTTGCAGCCGCACTTCCCTGTGCACCAACGCCTAGTACGAGTACTTTTTTCATTTTTTCACCTCTTGAAAATTTCTTCTTTCATTTTGTCTTTTATAATTGTTGTGCATTTTTACCTTTGTAATACATGCAAACCATTATATTTTAATTATGCCTTAAAAATACGCTCTAAAAAATTGCTGTTTTTTTGCAAAAACTCTGAAATTGCATGTGTTTTGACAAGTAATCATTTCTGTAGTATCCTTGCCGTATAAAAATACTCAAGCTTCGGGAAGGAAAAAACTTCAAATGAACGTTACTCACAAAGAAATCAACTACAAACCCGATATGCCCTTCAACGCCGAAATTTGCCATATAAACAAGCTGGCCCCTCATTATCACGAAACCTCTCTGGAATTTATTTATTGCATTGAGGGCAGCGTAAGCTTCGTCGCCGGCTTTCAGCACAATACCCTCCATAAAGGCGATATATTTTCCATCGATTGCGAAGATATACATTACATATATTCAGACTTTCCCAACACGGTACTGATTTTTCATATTGATCTTGAAGCAATGCCTATTCCTTTTGAGCTTCTGCGCTGTGTGTTTTTCGCATGTGAAAGTCCCCATTGCTTTCCCTATCAGGAAGAAGCAATGACTAAAGTAATCGATATGATTTTTTCGCTTTCGTTCGAATCACTATCGGGAAATAGCGGGGATTATGCTGATGTTTTGGAGAATCTTTTTCATACGCTGTATAGGCATTTCAACTATTACAACTACGATAATCCAGATGGCTATATGAACATAGAACTTCACGACAGGTTTTATGACATAATCAAGTATTGCTTTGCCAATTACAACAAAAAAATAAGCTTAAGTCAGGTAGCCGATTATACACACCTAAGCAAGAACTACGTTTCACAGTTCTTTCGCCAAACCCCATTCAAAAGTTTTAGCACAATGTTAAAGGACATTCGCTGCTTCAAGGCAGAACGCCTTCTTCTGACCGGCAATATGTCAAACTTCGAAATAGCTTATGCCTGCGGCTTCTCTGATCCCAAGTATATGTATTCTGCTTTTGAAATGTGGTGGGGAACTTCTCCGTATAAACATCGAAAAAGCTATAAGGATTATATGAAATCGGCTGAAAAATGTGAATCCCTTGACAGTGAAGAGGCCCTTCAAATCATGCAAAAGCTCATACTCGACTGGCATCTGCACAAAACGCTCTAAAAAGGGTCATTTATCTGTGTCCTGTGAGACTACGGCGTGAGGCGTTCACATCGATTGTTGATAATGTCGATCAATGATTTTTTCAAATCTGCATTTAGTG
>CAZTBS010000088.1:0-2520 GCA_964612125.1 uncultured Leucobacter sp.
TCATGATGACGAGAAGTATTCTGAGCCTCGAGGATTATAAGACACCGGTCGGTCGCATGATGATTTATATTAAAAACAGTTATATAAACAATATCTGGAAAGAACTCCAATGGGGTGATACTACAAATATTTGGATTGTCGATGAAGAAAATCAATTGCTTCTTAAAAACGATCCGGTAGAAGATTATTCCGGATTATTGAGCGATATTACAACATTGGAAGGTGTTCGGACATATGATTATAATGGTGAAAAATTTGTTGTAGGAAATGTTGAATTTGACAACAGCAGCTGGAAGTTCCTGATTGCAACTCCATTTCATGAAGTTGATGCAACATTAAGCATTATTAAACTGCAAATTTTTCTTGTAATTGGAATAGTATTGCTGATTATTTTTATTATTTCATTTTACGTGGCTGGAACAATGGCTAAACCGATCGTAAGATTATCAAAGACGATGGATACTTATTATGGAAATGAATCTTCAGACTCTGACGATGAAGTAGGAGATATTTATCAGTCTTATCAAAAAATGAAAGAACGTATCGAGACCTTGATCAAAGAAATCTATCTTAAGGATCTGGAAAAAAAGGATGCCGAGCTCGCACTGCTTGAAACACAGATCAACCCGCACTTTCTTTATAATACTCTGGATTCGATTAATTGGATGGCTCTTGCGAACGAGCAGGAAGAAATAAGTGAAATGATTACAGCCCTCTCCGATACATTCAGATTGAGCCTGACAAAAAACAGCACTTCATTTATTTCTTTGGACCAGGAAATTCAATATATCGAAAGTTATCTGGTAATTCAGAAATTTCGTTATGGGAACCGGCTTTCTACGGTCATTGATGTTGAAGAGAATATCCGACAAAATAAGGTTTTACGGTTCATAATACAGCCGGTTGTTGAAAATGCCTTAAAGCACGGGATTGATTCTTTAGAAAACGGAGGATCTATTGAAATAAAAGCAAAAGCGAAAGACGGAAAAATAGAAATTACAGTTGTCAATGATGGAAAAGGGATTGATCTTGAATCGATGAAAGGATTACTGATTTTTGATGTGACGGACACGGAATATTTGTCATTTAAGAATGAAGGATACGGGATACAAAATATCAACAGAAGAATTAAAATTGTTTATGGTATGGCATATGGGATCAGGTATGAAATAGCAGAGGGAGGGCAAACAATTTGCATCATTACCCTCCCGTTATCCGGACCTGTATCGTGATTGAATGTGAAACTACACTGATTTACGATAATCGGAAAGCGTAACCCCTGTATATCGTTTGAAAATCTGAGAAAAATAAGCGTAGTCATTACAGCCGACCTGTTTTGCAATTTCATACATTTTCATGTTAGTCTGTGTAAGAAGATATTTTGCCTTTTCAATCCGCATTACGGTAACATAATCAATAAACGTTGTGCCAAGTTCTTTTTTGAATAAATCACATAAATAATTTTTGCTGATGAAAACGTTTTCGGCTACATCGGACAGAGAGATGTTTTCATGAAAATGTTTATCGATATATTGAAGAGCAGCGACAATCGTTTTCGACGAGGACTGGTTATTTTGAAAAGAAATTTCGTCTGCGAGACTATTTGACTTTGAAATGAGCAGTTTTTTTACCTGTTCGGCAGTCGGATGATTTTTCTGCAGCTGCCTTGAATCCAACAGAGCCGGTGTGATAATCTGGTTGCCGATTTTATATTTGTTTTGCAGATGAGACATTCGAATCAACAAGATAACAGCCAGGCTGTACATGTAATTCCGATAAATCGATGTGTCTGGAAGATCGAAAATATCTTCAATTGAATCATGAATCAGTTTTTTGTCGTTTGAAGAGATGGCGTGGAACACGCTTTCCAGCCCGGTATAGGGGAGGCGAAGATCCTGGTTTGCCTGATGAAGGTTCCCCAGAATATTTCCGGAATCCGATTTATCCAAATTTTCTGTAAGGATAAACTCATCACAATCGGAAATAGCATAAAAAAGACTAATCATAGAATCGTAAATCTGACTGATTCCAACACGTAAACTCAGCATATTTTGTATTTTCATCATGGTATAAGAAAGAACGTTTTGAAGAAATTCCTTCCGTTCAAAGCGGTCTTTGCTAATGTTATATAGATAGAAGTAAAGATATTCGTCGGTATAGAAAACCTCGCACTCACCATATTCCTTTATGCGAAGCGAAAATTCATTGATAATTTCTTCCGTTGCAGAAATGAAATCATTTTCAGGGCTCATTTCATAAATTATGAATTTGATAAGAATGAATGGGCTGTCTTTGAACTGAAAGCCAAGCTCGTCATAAAGTTTCTGAATCTGTAACTGGTTCTGGACATCCGGATCAGCAAGTTTTTCGAAAAATTTATTGCGCATGACATGATAGTTTATTTTGACTGCGGACTGCATCCGCTTGAATTCTTTCTCGATTTGTTCACGTTTTGAAATTTTGCCATACATTTTTACAAGCATCGATTCGAAATCCTTCTTTTTCACGGGTTTCAATATG
>CAZTBS010000089.1:0-2507 GCA_964612125.1 uncultured Leucobacter sp.
GATGGCGGGATATATGATGCTATGAATCATACCGTGACTTGGACCGGTAAGGTAGATGCTTATGGGAGCGGCGCCGTGTCCTTTGACTGTCAGGTTTTGTTTGCAGCTCAGGGTGAAATCATGGAAAACACTGGAACAGTCTGTTTTAAGGCAATACCGGACAGTTCTGAAAAAGATGTATCGGTATCAGATACTACGAATTCGCCCATTTTAGAAGACCCGGTAAAATCCGTATGGAATAAAGATGGGGAGGATATAACCAATAAGGTAATCAACGATCAGGAGAAAATCACATATACCATTACCTTTAAAAATCCGGCAAAGGAAGCAAAGGTATTTACTGTGACAGACGAGATCCCGGCAGAGGTATCTTTAGTAGAAGGTACGGTTTCAGATGGCGGATTAGTGAATGGCAGTAAAATCACATGGAAGATGACATTGGCCGCCGGACAGGAAAAGACCGTATCCTTTGATGTCTATGTGCCAGAAATGGAAACAGAATATACAAAAATCTACAATCAGGCAGAGGTAGGTGTGGATTATACCCAGAAGGTATCTATTTCCTCTGATTCTGTAATTGATGAAAAAACACCTGTTTATGTGCTGGATGATCCGTTCAAAGTGGTATTATGTGCGGATGGTCATGATATCGGAGCAGACAGTGAGGGCAATCTGATCCAGACAGTAAAACAGGCTGGAGATATTCTGGAATATCGTATTACGTTTCAGAATCCAGCCGATGATGCACGTATATTTACGATTACTGATGCCTTGCCGGAGAATGTAGAGTTTGTATCTGCAGACCATGATGGCAGCTATGAAACCGGCACCCATACCGTAACATGGAGCGTATCCGTTATGGAAAATACCCCGGAGACTGTTTCTGTAAAGGTGCGAATACTTAAAGAAGCAGAAGATACTATCTTAAAAAATCATGCCACAGTAGAGGTTGACTATGCGAAAAAAGTAACCAATGAAGTGGAAACGCCAGTCATTCCTACCCCTAAGAAAGATGTATTTTCAAAGCTTGGAGAGCAGTCCATCAACACCTATCCGGTTCAGATTGGGGAGAATCTAATTTATACAGTAACCTATAAGAATCCATCTGATTATGACAAGATAGCAGTAATCACAGACCGGCTGCCGGAGGATGTGAAGTTTATTTCTGCCAGTGATGGAGGCTCATATGATGCTGAAACCCATACCGTAACATGGACCATGGAAGTCGGAGCACATGCCAGTGGGATGGTATCGGTAAAGGTGAAAGTGTTAGATTCTGCAACCAGCAAGACCATTGAAAACCAGGCATATGTAGATATGGATGAAGCTCATATCGGAACTGTGGTGGATAATGATGGAAGAGAGGATGAATATACCAGAAACTTTGTTCCCGGAAAACATGTGCTGGATGCAGACGGCAGGGATATCAATGAGGAAAATGTGGCAGTAGGAGATATTGTTACCTATCAGATTACTTATAAAAATGATGGCTATACAACACGTACGGTAACAATCAATGATATTCTGCCGGCAGGCGTATCTTTTGTGGATGCTTCTGATAATGGCAAGGTATACAGTGTTGTAAAAGGTGATAACCTGCGCTGGTCTTTTGAGATAGAACCTGGGACAGAAAGCTGTGTTACGGTCAGGGTAAAGGTCGGAGAGGAGCTTCTTGGCAAGGCTTTTGCCAACAGTGCGGCCGTAACAATCACAGATGAAGAGACAGGACAGGAAAAGAGTGCCGACACTAACCAGGTAGTAAATTATGTGTTAGAGTCTCTGGTGAAATACGTAAAAAGTGCGAATGGTAAGAAGGATTTAAATGGGGAGAGCGTGGAGAGCGGAACCCAGCTGCAGTATCAGATCGCGGTGAAGAATACGGCGGTGGAAGAAAGAACCTTTGTTATCACTGATGAGGTGCCCGAAGGATGTAAGTTTGTATCTGCGGGAAACGGCGGATCCCTTGAAAATGTATTTGGCCGATGTCTACACGGTCGCGGTGAATGGTGTTGTCACATGGACAGTCACCCTTGCCGGCGGGGAATCAACGACGGTATCGTTTCTGGCAGAGATCCAAAAGGCCGCAGAAGGTGGATGTGTTCAGAATGTAGCAAAGATATCCTACAACGGTGTGACACTTACAAGTAACCGGGTAAGAACCTATGTGGAAAAACCGGATACACTGCTTGATGATTTAAGAGACCTGCTTGATAAAAATGGTGACGATGCAGACCGTAGTGTGACCGTTAATGTGGATAATTCCAATACCAACAGCAATGAAGCGGCAGGCGGCAGCTCAAATGGAACAGTATCTGGAAATGGGATTTCGGCACAAGACAATAAGTCGGCTGGAAATAATGCTGCAGGGAATGAGACTACGGATAAAGCAGTTGCAGTTTTATGTCATTTCCCCGGTCAGACTCAACCTGTAAGTGGCCTTGAAAATGGCGAACAGGAGATTTCAGATCGTACTCTCAGGGAAGTATATCTTCCACCTTGGAATAAGG
>CAZTBS010000090.1:0-2500 GCA_964612125.1 uncultured Leucobacter sp.
GACTCATCACCCGTCTAAAAATCGCCGAACTGATAATCAAATCTGCTTTTTTTCCTGCAATATCGGTTAGATGTCCACGAATCATCTTGGCGACAAACTCAAAGAAAATCGCCAAAATGACCCCGATACTCAGCACCCACAGCGTTTCATAAGACTTGTTTGGAATCACACGGTCATACACATTCATGACATAGAGCGAACTGACCAATGCCAAAAAGTTGATAATGAAAGTCGCCAAAATGACTTGATAATAATAGGAACGGAAACGCCAGATCACCTTCCAGAACCAGGCTTTAGGCATATGATATTCGGGCAATTCTGAACGTAAATCACTGGCCAGTTTTGGCTTGATAAACCAGCAATATCCCAGATACAGCTCATTCAGTTGTTGTTGAGTGAGTTTCTGCTTTAAACCATCGGTCTGCTGAATTTCATAAACTCGCTCATCCCCCACACCATCAATATGGGTAATCACTGCTGCGTGTTCATCTTTAAGCACAACCACCACAGGCATGGCTAAGGACGGAATATCCTGCAAATTTCGCTGTGCCAGGGTATTGTCAAAACCATGAGTTTTTAAGACTTCACCCAATGAATGATAATTGACCTGCAGGTTCTGATCCTGGGTGACCTGTGCCATAAGCGTAGCAACAGAAATAGGTGTTCCCAGAAGCTGGGTCACTAAAGCGATATGTTCGATAATTGATTTCATGAACTTTTTGATAACCTTTTTTATTCTGTCGCAATACTGGATTAAAAGTTAAGGCTGTATCGACCAGGTCGTGTCGCTCGAACCCATCGCCCATGTTGAGATTTTTCCCTGTGCCCGTAAATACGCCAGGGCTGCCATACGAAAATCATTTTGTGCCGTTACATAAGCCATTTCCACTGCAGACAGTTCATTATAGGCATTCAGTACATCAACCAAAGTTTTTCGTGCAATCTTAAATTGCTTTTCATTGGCAATCACTACATCACGTGAAGCTGCAATTTGTTGCCGGGTAATCTCCATTGTTTGTTTGCTTTGAAACATATCAATTTCTGCAGTTCGGGCACGTTCTTCTATATCTCGCTGAATTTGCCCTAATCGTGCATTTGCTGCCACAATCGATTGTCCACCCTGCTCCACTGAATATTTAGTCACTTGATTAAACATATCCCACGACATGCTCAAATAAACTTGACGATCTTCAGTGGTGACATTTCCTTCTAAATTAATACTTGGATAGCGTTTGGTTTGACGATATTTATGTTCGGATCGGATACTGTCCAATTCAGCTTGTTGTGCCTGAAAAGAGGGATGCTGGCTGGGATGGGTCAAACTATAACGATTCACAACATCCGTGACGGAAAGATCGGCAAATGGATCACGCAATCCATCTGGAGAAACATCAGCTGTATATTTTTTCAGATTACTTAAAGCAAAGCCCAGCTCACGCTGTAAACCACTGATCATATGTTCAACCTGCATCTGCCGGGCTTTAGCCTGAATCAGTTCAGAACGACGTCCCTGATCATATTTCACAATAATCCCAATATCCTGGGTGAATTTATTGTGGCGTTCCAGACTCCGGTTTTGTACAACTAAGGACTCTTGGGCACGCAAGGCTTTAATATATTCACTGCCAATGGTGTAGCCTAATTCTTCTGAAGTTTCACCAATTTTTTCATGGAAATACGCTGATTTGCTTTTATCGCGCTCGACCTGCGCACTAATAGCTCCAAAAGAATATAAATTCAGGGTGCCACGTAAACCCGGCGTGAAGTCTTCACTGGCATAATCGGTGCGATCTTTATGGGATTGACCCAGGACTTGATTTGCGGTCACTGCCAAAACTGGATAATGCAAGGCCTGTGACTCTTTAACTTTACTGATCGCCGCCTGCTCATTGGCTTGCGCTTCAATCATCAATGGATCTTGTGTTAATGCATTCTGTAGCAATATTTTGAGATCCGCTGCATAAACCGGGGAAGTCAACATTAATGTGGTGAACAGCACCATCACCTGATTTTGAGGATATCTCACAACAGATCTATGACTTTTTTTCATATTCAACTTTAAGTGATTATTACATAAAAAATAATGATGACTTTCAATAGTTAGCTTTAAGATTTCCACTGTGTTCTAATCAAAAACTCGGTATTAACCATCCAAATTAATGTGGAAAATATCACATTAATTAGAGTATTTTCGGATTTTAAAGCAACAACTCATTTAAATACAGACTAAACTGTATTAGTTCAGACTTGATCGTACATTCTTCTTGAAAAAGAGAAAGTTACCCATTTTGATAAAGGTGTCGAAATCTTAATCAAACAAAGGTAACTTTCTTATGTTGCATACTAACAATCAAATCATTAAACACAAAGTAGGTCTGCTTAATTTAGCTGAAGAGCTTCAGAATGTATCCAGAGCATGCAAAGTGATGGGGGTTTCAAGAGATACATTTTATCGCTATCAGGAATTAGTGAAGTCTGGTGATATTGACGCACTGATTAA
>CAZTBS010000091.1:0-2496 GCA_964612125.1 uncultured Leucobacter sp.
ACGCTGGCGCAATTGAGCCAGGCCCTCGAAAACAACGTCATCACGCCGCAGCAGGCGGTAGCTTCCCTGAAAGCGATGTCAGAGAGCCTTGGCGCGGCCACGACTGACCCCGATCTGGCACGCTTGCGCGCAACTGGGCCAGAGATCGCGGGTGGTGTGCAAGCCCTGGCAGATGGTTCGGCAACTTCCGCCACATTTGTGGCTCAGTTTGCCAGCGGCGCGCGCGGATTAGCCACCGGCACTTCTCAGCTGGCCGCTGGAACCGTACAGCTTACCGACGGCGCGAACCAGCTCGCTTCGGGGTTAGGGCAGTTTGCCGCTGGCACCCCCGCGCTCGCCGACGGGGCCGCGCAGCTCGCCGATGGTTCGCGCCAGGCGGCTGACGGTCAGGCCGAGCTCGCGAGCGGGCTGCAGACGGCAGTCGCGGAAATCCCTTCCTACACCGAGGCTGAGCGCGAAACCCTCGCCGAGACCGCGGTGCGGCCGGTGCAGGCCGAGGGCACCAGCGACGAACTCTTCAACGCAGCCGGTGTACCGCTATTCGCGGGCATTGCCCTGTGGGCCGGTGCGCTCGCCTCATTCCTCGTGCTGGCACCGCTGTGGCGCCGCACCCACGATGCCGCGCGCGGCGTTGCAGCGATCACCTTCCGCAGTGCGCTGCCCGCCATCGGCATTGGCGCACTACAAGGCGGTATAGCTGGCATTCTGCTGCCGATTGTGCTGGGGTACGACGTCGCACAGGGATTCGGCTTCTTCGCACTGGCGCTCACCGCGGGTGTCTCGTTCGCGCTCGTGAACCAGGGCCTCTCGGCGCTGTTGGGTGGGTTTGGGCGCTTCCTCTCCTTTGCGTTGCTTGTCATTGGATTCGCTATCGGTGTCATCTCGACCGCGCCGCCGCTCCTGCAAACGCTCGGCGACAGCAGTCCGCTCGGTGCGTTGTTCGGTGGATTCCAGGCCGTGGCGAGCGGCGCCGCGGGCACCGGTGCCGCGATCTGGTCGCTGCTGGTGTGGGCACTTGGCGGTCTTGCCCTGACCGCGTTTGCGGTGATCCGGGCCCGCTCGCCGCGCGCAGAGTGAACCCTCGCTGAACGATGAGTGAAGGGGGGCCCATTGGGCTCCCCTGCCAGCGGTGGGCCGGGCAAGATAACAATATGGTTACTTCTCCGGCGCCCATCGACGTGCGTGGCGAGCCCCTTGAGCGTCGCGCAACTGCGGTGGCTGAGCTCGCCGATCCACCCACCGGGCCTGCGTTCACGCGGGTTCGTCCGCAGGCGACCGCGATGCTGTTTATGCGCGCCGGGCGACCGCATGAAGCAGTGGCAGTGCCGCAGGTGTTGTTGGCGGCGGGGGAGCTGCTCGTCGAAGTCGAGTTCGCGACCGTGTGCAGTTCTGATATTCACACCGCGCTCGGGCACCGAGTAGAACCGGCACCTGCGGTGCTCGGGCACGAAGCGGTCGGTCGTATCGTCGCGATCGGTGGGGTGGTGCCCGCGATGGACGGAGTGCCGCTGGTGCCGGGCGATCGGGTGGTGTGGTCGGTGGTGGCGCCGTGTGGCAGCTGTGACCGATGTGCGCGCGGAGTTCCGCAAACCTGCAGGGCGGTGCGCAAGTATGGTCACGAGCGCATTGGTCAGGGGTGGGAGCTTACGGGTAGCTTCGCCACTCACGTGCACTTGCGGGCGGGCACCGCGGTGGTGCGAGTTGATGAGGAAATCCCTGCGGCGGTGCTCGCACCCGCAGGCTGCGGCATCTCAACCGCTTGGGCAGCCCTCGCGGCGGCAGAGCACACCGTTGAGCTTTCCGGAGCAACGGTGCTTGTGCTGGGCGGCGGCCTGATTGGGCTTGCAGCAGCTGCAATGGCGCGGCAGCGCGGGGCAACCGTGTTGCTGGCAGAGCTTGATGCTGAGCGTCGCGAACTCGCCCACAGCTTCGGGGCCCACGCGGTGTACGATCCGGCAGCCGGGGAAACCGCAGCAGCCGTGTTGGCCCGCCAGGCGAACCGCCGCGGTGAAGCACCCGCAGAAGTCGATGTGGTCATCGAAGCTTCCGGATCACCCCTCGCGATCGCCGACGGGCTCGCCGCGGTGGGAGCGGGGGGCGTCGTGGTGCTTGTCGGGAGTGTCTTTCCGACCGATCCGGTGCCGCTCATGCCCGAGCGCCTCGTGCGTGCGCAGGTCACCGTGACCGGGGTGCACAATTACGCCCCTGAACACCTCGTCGGAGCACTGAAGTTTTTGCGGGAGCATTGGCGATCCGCACCGTTTGCGCAATTGGTGGGTCGCGTCTACGCGCTTGCCGACCTCGACGCCGCACTCGAGCGAGCTGCGCTGTATCGGGAAGTGCGCGTCGGCATCACCCCGGCAGGGTTGCGTTAGCGTGAGAGCCCTTCGCGAGCGCTAGGGCACCCGGCGCAGCCACTCCTCGGTGGCGAACTTCTTCTCGACGAGACGCTCGGCGGCGTCGTACTCACCCTCGGTGACCGTGCCGCGGGTGCCG
>CAZTBS010000092.1:0-2474 GCA_964612125.1 uncultured Leucobacter sp.
TGACTGTATTTTTGAAAAAATATATTATCATCATATTTGTTTTCTTTCATCTGAATTCCCCCTCGTTTAAAAAGTTATTTATCTCCGTTGCAATTTTTTTCACTTCTTTATAAAGCTTCTCGGTCATATCGTAGCATTCAAAAAGTGAAAGACCGAGTACTTCAAAAATATGATTTACCCTTTCGGCATATTTTTTAGGTTTATATTCAAAAGTTTCAAGCAGTTTTATAGCTTTCTTTTCGTTGCACATCTCCTTCATCAAATCCCGATTGGCCTTAGTCAACAATTTCAAAAGATAAATCGCCTCTGTCAAATCCCGAACAGCCATGTTTCGGGACATAATCAATGTACCACAAAACACAGCCTTCTGAAAGCGATTATTCGTTACATATCCTGATAATCCTGCAAAAAAGCTCCCGCAAGGCTCATCACCCTGCGGGAATCTCTCTGTCTGCCCTTATGCCGCGATCCGCATGTACTGCTCGACGCTGATGCGGAACTTGATCTCCACCTCGTAGTCGTGGTTGATCTCGATCCGCTCCACCAACCGGGCAATGATCATGTGCTTGGTCTCGGCATTTGCTTCGTCGAAGGTCTCTGCCCAGGACAGCAGGTCGGCCACTTCCTGGGCGGCACCCTGAGCGGCGTCCTTTTCTTTTTCCATCTTGCTCTTCGCTTCTTCCATCCGGCGCTGAGCGGTTTCCAGCTTCTCCTTGTACTTCGGCATCATGGCGTTCACAATACTGATATCCACGGTGTTCTCCCCCGTGAGGTATTTCATTGTCTGATCCTCCAGAGCGTTCATCTGCTTGTGGGCTTCAAAGAAATCCTTTTCTGCCTGCTTGTAAGCAACCTCGTACACATCACCGTGACTTTCCTTCGCCTTCTCCAGCAGGGCCGCTTCCGGCTTCTGCTTGATGATGGAAAGAATCCTGCGGATTTCGTAGAGCACCGTTTCGTTGATGGTGTCCGCACAATAGGAGCTCTGACCGGAGCAGGATTCACGCGCATTGATCTTCCGGTAACAGCGGTAGCAGTCACGCTCATAGAGCTTTTCTGTTCCGTCAGCCAGCTTCCGGCGGGTCGTGTTGTGGCTGAAGGTCAGCCTCGATCCGCAGTCCGCACAGAAGATCAGCCCAGAAAGCAGGCTCCGGGTGTCCGTCCGTTCCGGCACCTTCATTTCATGCTTCAGACAGGTGGCCCTGCCCTTGACTGTCTCCTGGCATTTTTCCCATGTGGCTTCATCGATGATCTGCAGGTGTTCCTGCTTGGGCGAGTAGGTGTCGCCCATCCGCATGTAGCCCAGGTAAATCCGGTTGTCGATCAGCGCCCGGACGGAAGTCGCCCGCCAGAGGGTCGTTCCGCGCTTTGTCTTGATGCCGCGCTCATTCAGGTAGTTGGCCACCCGATTGGTGCCGTAGCCTTCCTCGATCAGAAGATGGAAAATCTCCCGGACGATGACCGCCTCATCCTCGTCTATGACCAGGTCTCGCACCGGCTGATTTTTCTTATTGGTGCGGCCCTTGTGCACCAGCTTGTACCCGTAAGGCAGGTAGCCTCCCCGGTACTGGCCATCCTCGATCATCTGCAGGTGCTTGGTGCGCACACGGATGGAGGTTTTTTCGCTTTCGCCGGAAGCCTGCCAGAACCGGATGTAGTTGAGTAGCTTGTCCACGTGGGTGTCGAAGCGTTGCTGCCCCTCGCGGGTGCTCCAGACCTCGATGCCCTGCTGCACAAACCACTGCACCACGAAGGGCGTCTCATCCTCACGCCTGCCCAGGCGGTCGAACATGAAAACCAGCAAGACGTCGAATTCGCCCTTGATGGCTTTCTTCTTGATCTCCACAATGGCGTCGCGATCATTCGCGGCCACCTTGTACCCGGAGACACCTTTTTCGGAAATCTCATCAACGATCTCCCAGTCCGGGTGTGTGGCAGCGTAGTCCCTGCAGGCGATACGCTGCATGGGGATGTCGTCGTGATCCACCTGACCAACGGTGGAAACACGGTAGAGGCATACCACTCTCTTCATTGTCATCACCTCTGTCTGTATCTTGAGTTCATGAGCATTCCCAGCACATCCGGGATGGCATTCTCATCACCTTCCTCTGAGAAGGTCAGCTTGACCCTGCAGGATGGATGTGCGGGCGAAACGCCAGCTTTTACAAGGGGTTTCGGCGTTTCGGTGACAGTAGTAATCACTCTGTTTTCGCTTTCAGTCAAGTTGTTTTCAGGCAAACTTTCAGCAGGCTTCGAGCCGGAAAGATGGCTCCTCCGGCAGAAAGTTTTGACAGAATTCACAGACACATGAAGGGCATCGGCAATGGCCCCGTAACTCTGACCCTGGCTGCGCAGGACGGCAACTTTCTGCTTTTCCAGATCCGTCATTCGTATCACTCCAATCTGAAGGAGTTCTCCTTCAGTGCCTTACGGACAGTTGGAGCGGCGCTTTTCCGGTTTTTCCAATAAAAAAG
>CAZTBS010000093.1:0-2442 GCA_964612125.1 uncultured Leucobacter sp.
CCGACAACAGCGGTGCCAAGGAGTTGCTCACGATTCGTGTGCTCGGGGGTTCGAAGCGCCGCTACGCGGGCATCGGCGACACCATCGTCGCGACCGTCAAGGACGCAATCCCGGGTGGCAACGTCAAGAAGGGCGACGTCGTGAAGGCAGTCGTCGTTCGTACCCGCAAGTCGACTCGTCGCCCTGATGGCTCGTACATCAGCTTCGACGAGAACGCCGCAGTCATCCTGAAGGCTGATGGGGAGCCTCGCGGCACCCGTATCTTTGGGCCGGTTGGGCGCGAGCTGCGCGACAAGAAGTTCATGAAAATCGTTTCGCTCGCACCGGAGGTGATCTAGCACTATGGGTAGCAAGATCAAGAAGGGTGACCTCGTCGAGGTCATCTCTGGCCCCTCGCAGGAGCGTGGCGGCTACAAGGGCAAGCAGGGTCGCGTTATTGCGGTTCTGACCGAGAGTGACCGTGTCGTCGTGGAGGGTGTCAACTACGTCACCAAGCACGTGCGTCAGGGCCAGTCGTCGCGCGGCACCCAGGAGGGTGGCATCGAGACCCATGAGGCCCCGATCCACGTTTCGAATGTCGCGATCGTCGACCCTGAGACCAAGAAGCCGACGCGCGTTGGCTTCCGCGTCGAAGAGGTGGAACGCAACGGTAAGAAGAAGACCGTGCGGGTTCGCTACGCCAAGAAGTCTGGGAAGGACCTCTGATGACTGAGACTGCTGCGCCCGCTGGCAAAATCCAGCCGCGCTTGAAGCAGAAGTACCGCGACGAAATCGTGCCGGCGCTCCGCGAGGAGTTCCAGTTCGCCAACGTGCACCAGGTGCCCGGCCTTGTCAAGGTCGTGGTGAACACTGGTGTCGGCGAGGCTGCGCGCGACAGCAAGGTGATCGAGGGTGCAGTCGCAGACCTCATCAAGATCACCGGTCAGAAGCCCATGGTCACGAAGGCTCGCAAGTCCATCGCGCAGTTCAAGCTGCGTGAGGGCCAGGCCATCGGCGCACACGTCACCCTCCGCGGTGACCGCGCATGGGAATTCCTGGACCGTCTCATCTCGCTCGCCCTGCCGCGTATCCGCGATTTCCGCGGTTTGTCACCCAAGCAGTTCGACGGGAACGGCAACTACACCTTCGGTCTGACCGAGCAGAGCGTGTTCCACGAGATCGATCAGGATAAGATCGACCGGGTGCGTGGTTTCGACATCACCGTCGTCACCACCGCAAAGACCGACGACGAAGGCCGTGCGCTGCTGAAGGCGCTGGGCTTCCCGTTCAAGACCGACAACTAAATAGTCCAAGTGGAGAGGCGCCCCGTTCGCGGGGCGCCTGATCCACGTATCACCTAGGTCCGCTGTCGTGTAACGGCAGCGGAAACCAGGCGAAATAGAAAGAGTCACTTATGACGATGACCGACCCGGTCGCAGATATGCTGACCCGGCTGCGCAATGCTAACTCTGCGCACCATGACGACGTTTCGCTCCCCGGCTCAAAGCTGAAGGAGCGGATCGCTGAGATCCTTAAGCGCGAAGGCTACATCGCGGACTGGAAGGTGGAGCCCGCACGCGTCGGCACCACCCTGACCATGTCGCTGAAGTACGGCCCCAACCGCGAGCGTTCCATCGAGGGCATCAAGCGGGTTTCGAAGCCCGGCCTTCGCGTGTACGCGGGTGCTGCTGAGATCCCGAGTGTTCTCGGAGGCCTCGGCATCGCGATCCTTTCCACCTCCTCGGGGCTCCTCACCGACCGCGAGGCCGAGCAGAAGGGCGTAGGCGGAGAAGTTCTCGCCTACGTGTGGTAACCCGTCATGTCACGTATCGGTAAGCTTCCCATCGCTGTTCCTAGCGGTGTCACTGTCTCGATCGATGGCCAGCAGGTCACGGTCAAGGGTTCGAAGGGCGAGCTGTCGCTCACCGTTTCCGAGCCCATCCGCGTCGCTCTCGAAGATGGTCAGGTGCTGGTCACCCGCCCGAACGACGAGCGCGAGTCACGGGCGCTGCACGGTCTCACCCGCACGCTCATTCACAACAACATCATCGGTGTCACCGAGGGCTACGCGAAGCAGCTCGAGGTTGTCGGCACCGGCTACCGCGTGCAGCAGAAGGGCACCGGCCTGGAGCTGGCGCTCGGTTTCTCGCACCCCGTGAACGTTGAGGCCCCTGCTGGCATCACGCTCGAGGTTGAGGGCAGCACCAAGATCACCGTGCGCGGGATCGACAAGCAGGCGGTCGGTGAGGCCGCAGCCAACATTCGCAAGCTGAAGAAGCCGGAGCCCTACAAGGGCAAGGGTATTCGCTACGCAGGCGAAGTTGTCCGTCGCAAGGCTGGAAAGGCTGGTAAGTAACCCATGGCCGCTTCAATTTCTCGGGCTAAGGGTCGTTCGGCTGCGCGTATTCGCCGCCACGCCCGCCTCCGCAAGAAGATCGTGGGCACCGAGGCGCGTCCGCGTCT
>CAZTBS010000094.1:0-2431 GCA_964612125.1 uncultured Leucobacter sp.
TCACCTTTCATCTGTGCAATTCCAAGATTAAGAGCGCTGGAAACTCCACCGTTTTGTTTTGTAAAATATCTTATTTTATCCCCGTATGACAAAGCAATTTTCTCTGTCGAGTCATTATCATTTGAACCATCATTTACTACAATTATCTCTATATTCTGATATGTTTGCCCCAATGCAGAATCTATTGCCTCAGATAAAAAATTTGAGCCATTATATACTGGGATTATGATAGAAACTAATGGGTTATAATCCTTCATGACATATCCTCACTTATTCTTTCGTATATTTGTCTTGTTGCATCTAGGCTGGTTTTTAAACTAAATCTATCAGCAATTTTTTTATTGTTGGTCCCGCACTCTGCCATCAAATTAGGGGCATGCATTAATGTGATGATTGCTTCGGTAATTTCATCCACATTCAAAGGATCTACAATACAAATACCAGTAATGCCGTTCACTGTATAATCTTTTATCCCGCCAACGTAAGAAGAAATAAGAGGCAGCCCGGATGCCATTCCTTCTAATGGGGCTATCCCAAGCCCCTCTCTCAAGCTTGTGTGTACAAAAATATCAGCACACTTACACAACTCGTAGATATCATTTCGATAACCAAGCAGTCCTACCTGTTTTTCGATCTTTAAGCGGCGTACTTCTTCTACAAGAAAAGATGATAAGCTCCCTTGTCCCGCAATAATATAATATATTTTCGTGTCCCTTAATTTGGCGACAGCTCTTATTACACTCAAATGATTTTTATTTTTATTGAGTTCTCCAACAGAGAGAAGTACAACGGAACCTTCCGGTATCCCGAGTTCTTTACGTTTTTGTCCGCAGTTAATAATTGTAGATTTAATTTTATCTGTGTCAATTCCAACGCCTGGGATATATTCTACTTTAGAAGCATGGAAAGTTTGGGCTATCTCGTAGTCCTCTTTGTTTATTGTTATTAGTACGTTAGTATACTGTGAGAGAAATTTTTCTATCGGATAGTACACAATCCAGTTTACAATGGGTGAACCATTGTAGAAGTGGAAGCCATGAGCCGTGTAAAGAACCTTAGTATGAGATATGTGTCCCGCAAGCCGACCACAAAGTCCTCCAATTGGAGAGTGACAGTGAATAAACTTATAGCGTTGAGCCCGTATCAAAGCTAAAACTTGTTGAAATGATTTAAAATTTTTTTTTATATTGAAGACATTTCTGTCAAAATTTATCTGATACGCTCCGACTCCCATATTGTCAAGTTTTGTCCTAAGCTGGTAAATTTTTTCATCAGAGCAATTACTGCCTTCCATAAAATTACATGCAACATCGACATGGAATCGCATATCTATCAATTGTTTAATATTGGGCAATATAAATTGGTCTATCATTGAGGCCACTGATGTTAAAATTATTCGGCATGTTGTATTATCCTTATAATACCATTTTTAAAATTTACTACATCATATCTAGCACAGTCTGAAAGTTCTCTGGCGTATCGTTTGGTTCCAAAGGCTCTGTTAAAATTATTCATTCTAAACATATACTTTATGATAAAGTTCGGTACTGGAACCAAGAGTGTTTGCAATCCTTTTATCTTTCTGTAAGTTTTTATAACATCTTTAGTAGAAACATATTCTTTGTTCTGAGGAAAAAATACTCCTGCCTTTTGCTTATCTATTGTCTGTTTTACAAATTCACAAAAGTTATCTATGTATATCATACTGCGTTTATTTTCGATATCCGGAAATATAAATGCATATTTTGCTAACTTTATCAGTCTTGGGAAATTACCTTTACAGCCCGGGCCATATATTACCGGCGGGCGCATGATTGATACGATAAATCTGTCGTCAGCCATTGCTTGTATTGCGATGTCTGCTTCTAGTTTGCTTTTGCCATAAAAATCTTCCGGTGCGGGTTGTGTATCTCTTGTGATTATCATATCTTTGCTAAGGTCGTAACCACCGTAGATTATCATTGAACTCATGTAGACAAATTGCCCGGCACCTTCTTCTTTGGCTTTCTTTGCCGTTTCTATTGCAAGGTCTCTGTTTACTCTCATGTATAAAGATTCTTTTGAGGGATCAGCAGAAACATGAGCAATTCCGGCAACATGAAACACGACGTCGTATCCCGAGAATGATTTTTCACGCCACGTACCGTCAACCATATCAACAGTATCAACAACATACCGTTCAGGCCACTGAGCCAGCCACTTCTCAAACGATGTTCCAACATAACTGTTGGCGCCGGTGATTAGAATCCTGCGAGGAGATGAAGATGATTCCTCGCTGTTTAGCAATGGATTAGCAGTTGTTGAGCTGTTGTTGAGCTGTTGTCTTTCTTCCATTTATTTTCTCTCCATTGCCGAAATGTAATTTGTCATTTTTACTGACAGGTTTTTAGCTTTTTTATAAAATGCCTCTGCTTCAACAATTTCAGTATAC
>CAZTBS010000095.1:0-2421 GCA_964612125.1 uncultured Leucobacter sp.
TGGATCTGCAACTGCGGCGGGAGGGCGACATTCTGGGCACGGCACAGTCGGGTGGCCGTTCGACGCTGCGCCTGCTGCGTGTGGCCGAGCACGGTGAGATCATCGCGCATGCGCGGCAGGTGGCTGCGGACTTGCTGGCGCGCGACCCGGAGCTCGAGACGGCGCCGCTGCTGCGCGACATGCTCGCGCGCGAGGCCGAGCTGCGGGCGCTCGACAACCTCGCGAAGTCGTAATGCGCTGCGCCACCCGGCGCCCACTCGCGTGTCGCGCGCGACACCTGCGGTCGATTTCACCTGCTGGACATACGCACCCCGTAGGCTTATCGCATGACCAGCATTGCCGTTGTTCCCGGTTCGTTTGACCCTGTTACCCTCGGGCATCTCGACGTCATTCGTCGCGCCGCGACCATTTTCGATCAGGTGCACGTGCTGGTGGTGCACAACCCGGGCAAGAACGCGATGCTGCCGATTTCTGAGCGCGTGAATTTGATTCAGAAGGCCATTGATGAGGATCCGGAGATGCCGCGCCACAAGATCACTGTGGCGTCGTGGTCGGTGGGGCTGCTCGTCGACTACTGCACCGAGGTGGGAGCCACGGTGTTGGTGAAGGGGATCCGCTCGCAGATCGATGTCGCGTATGAGACTCCGATGGTGCTGATGAATCGCAGCCTCGCCGGAGTGGAGACGGTGTTCTTGTTGCCGGATCCCGGCCACGCGCACGTGTCGAGCTCCCTGGTGCGCCAGGTGGCTGCTCTGGGCGGCGACGTTTCGCCGTATGTACCCAGCGCCGTCGCGAAGTACCTCGACACAACCCGGCCGGCCTAGGCGCTGTCGAATTGCCGCTGGCGCGCACCGATTCGCACACTGCGCTGGCGTCACAGCTCAGCCGCATCACCGAACGCTAGTCTGGTGCGGTGAGTACTAACCGGGTCTATCAGGAGAACGTACGCGACATCATCAATCGCCCCGGCGAGATGCGTGAACGCGAGCGGAGCCTCGTCGTGCCTGAGGGTTTTGGTGAAGCCCTCGCGAAGGTGCCAGCAGGCGAAAATTTTGACCTCGCGGTGCGTCTTGAGTCCGTGCACGAGGGCATTTTGGTGTCGGCCGAGGTGCGCACCACGATGCATGCGGAATGCGGCCGGTGCCTCGAGAATTTCACCGCGCCGTTCGAAGTCGAATTCCAGGAGCTTTTCGCGTATACTCCTACGGAGGCCGACGAGTATGGGGTTCACGGTGATCACGTGGATCTTGAACCCCCGCTCCGAGACGCGGTAGTGCTTGCACTGCCGTTTCAGCCTGTGTGTCGCCCGGACTGTGCGGGGCTCGACCCCGAGTCCGGTGAGTTGCGTGATGCCGAGGCTGCAGCCGAGTCCACTGTGCCGCTAGACCCCCGCTGGTCGGCACTGGCTGGTTTGCTGGCCGAAAATAACGACGTGGATCGGGACACCGATCCTGAAAGCAAGTAGGAAAGAGAGCATCATGGCTGTTCCCAAGCGTAAGATGTCGCGCTCGAACACCCGCCACCGCCGTTCGGCGTGGAAGGCTGAAGCGCCGAAGCTGGTCAAGACCGTTGAGAACGGCCGCACCGTGTACAGCCTCGCGCACCGCGCTCGCGTGGTCGAGGATTCGACGGGCACCCCGCTCTTCCTCGAGTACAAGGGCCGTAAGGTCGCTGACGTTTGAGCTCATCCGCACGCCATCCGAAAGATGACGCTGCCGAGATGACGCACAGCATCGCAAAACCGCCGAGTTCGCCTGAGGGCGAGCCCGGCGGTTTTCTTGCGCCCTTTGGCATTGCGGTGGATCCCGCGTTGCTCGAGCAGGCGCTGACGCACCGCTCGTGGGCGTACGAGCACGGCGGGGCGCCGCACAACGAGCGTCTCGAGTTTCTCGGTGACGCGATCCTGGGCCAGGCCGTCACGGTGAAGCTTTATACCGACTACCCCGAACTGAGTGAGGGGGAGCTAGCGAAGCGCCGTGCCGCGCTCGTGTCGAGTGTCGCGCTAGCGGAGGTCGCCCGCGGAATTAACCTCGGTGCTGAGCTGAAGCTCGGCGTGGGTGAAGAGCGTACCGGCGGCAGGCAGAAGGATTCGATCCTCGCTGACACTGTCGAAGCGGTGATCGGTGCGGTGTATCTCTCAACCGACACCGAAACCGCCGCCGCGTTTGTGCTGCGTCTGATCGAGCCGCTGCTCGCTGACCCTGAGCGGTTCACGGTTGCGCTTGATCCGAAGACCTCGTTGCAGGAGGAGGCGGCCGCGCGCGGTTTGCCGCACCCGCCCTACGAGACAGTGGGCGAGGGCCCCGACCACGATCGCCGCTACACCGCACGCGTCGAGCTTGCCGGTGTGGTGGGCCGCGGCAGCGGTACGAGCAAGAAGGTGGCAGAGCTCGCGGCAGCACGGCACGCGGTGGAACAGCT
>CAZTBS010000096.1:0-2392 GCA_964612125.1 uncultured Leucobacter sp.
TCCATTCCCAAGAATCGATACATTGATCGGGCGGTCTGACGATATGGTCAAAGTCAAAGGCGTCAATATCTATCCGGGACAAATTGAAGATGTTCTTCGGCATATTGACGGTGTAAGCAGTGAGTACCAGGTCATGATTGACCATTTAAATGGAAAAGACATCATCTCCCTATATTTTGAAACGGATGCCGGCACATCAAGGGAAGAACTGACTTCTTTGGTCCGCGATGTTTTTAAATCAAAAATCGGAATCACGATCATTCCTATACCGGTCGATATCGGAGAACTCCCAAGAAGCGAGAAGAAGACAACCAGAGTATTTGACAACAGATACTGACTCATAAAAAGAAATCCGCTGAAAAAATCAGCGGATTTCAGACTGTAGACAAAGCAGTGCTAGGGCATGAGCCCTAGCACCATTTTTTTCTGATACTGTATAAAAAGCAGCGATTTTAACATTTTGTCAGTTAATTCTCCGTTTAGAAGGCCTAACCGTTCCTTCATTCTTGCCAGTTTCTTCAGATTCATGCACGCAAAGGTAAGCCCGACCTTCATCTCCATCCGGGCTTTTCCCAACAGCTGTGTGTAACGGAATCCATGATTCTCCTTTGCAGTTCCGAAGATCCGCTCGATCGTTTCTTTTCTTTGGGAATAGAGTTCTTTCATCCCTATTGTATGACGTATATCTTCACAGGCTTCCAGATACGGTTCCCAGATATGACGAGTCACCAGTTTCACATGGTCCTTGCTTCCGGTACACTGCTTCCGGTGTTCACACTGCGCACAAATCGTCCCGCAGCTTTTATATTCCCTGTAGCCGTCTCTGTTTGTTGTACTGTACCGGAGCATCTGGTTGCCCGGACATATATAGCTGTCATTATACTCATCGTATACGTACTCATGTTTCCTGAAATAACCTTCTTTTGTCATGGGTCTTTTATACGGAAGAAGAGGGCGGATCCCATCGTCGATCAGCAGCTTCGCAATAGCCGGTGTCTTATACCCCGCATCTGCAACCAGGGTTTTCATTCCGATTCCTTTTATCTTGTCATAGAGTCCCTTGAATGTACGGCTGTCATGAAGGTTTCCGGGGCTTACCGTATACCCCAGGATCCATCCGTTTCGGTCACAGGCTGTCTCTATCCCGTAAGCGAATACGTGCTTATGCTCACCCTTGCGGAACCACCCGCTCTCTGGATCGGTAGTGCTCGCTTTGATCTCTTTTTCCGGTGCATTTCCACCGCCGGAAGGCGGCAGGTCATCGTCCTTCTTGTCTTTCAAAGGTTTCTTGCCATGGGATTCACGGTCTTTATTTATTTCTTTTTTAAGAAGCTCCTCATAAAAAAGGGCTTCTTCCCTTGCGAGACGTTTCTGCATCTTCTTACTGTTGGCACAGGCTTTCACATGGGTCGCATCTACGAATACTTCCTGCGGATCCACGAACTTGAATTTATAGCATTCCTCAAGGATCCGGGAGAAAATCTGCTCAAAAAGGTCCGTGTCCTTGAATCGTCGGGTATAATTCTTTCCGAACGTGGAGAAGTGGGGTGGTTTATCCATCATGTCCAGCCCTAAAAACCAGCGGTAGGCAACATTCACTTCGATTTCCTTCATGGTCTGGCGCATGCTTTTGATTCCATACAGATACTGGATAAAAGGGATTTTAATGAGCATGACCGGATCCATGCTCGGGCGTCCATTGTCCTGGCTGTATTTGTCCTCCACCAGTTCGTAGATGAAGCTCCAGTTGATCGCTTTATCTATGATTCGGAGAAGATGGTTCGGAGGGACCATGTCATCCATGCAGAACATCTGCACCTGTTCTCTCTTTTTATCTGCATTCTGTGTCATCATACACTTTTCACCGCCTATAATTGATACTCTTATTATATCAAAAAGGAGCCTGAAAGTCCCTATAATAAAGACTTTTTTGGCTCCATGACGAGAAAAATCCAGGGTCATTACCCTGGACTTTGTCTACAGTCTGGGGACCGGTTTACCGGTCCTTTTTGTAGTAATACACATAAATTATATGATATAATACACTTAGGTACAGACATCAGACAGGCATGGACAAAACGAAACCAAAGCCTCAATGTTGAAAAAAAGGAAATATATGAAAATAACAAAAATTAATATGGATACATATCCAAGGAAAAAACATTTTGAATACTTCCGATCCCTTCAAAATCCGTATGCCGGAATGACTGTGAATATTGACATTACGAATCTTCTGACGGAAATAAAAAAAAGAAAACTCCCTTTTTTTCTGACGGTCCTTTATTTGGCCGTGGATGCCGCCAATCAGATTCCGGAGCTTCGTCAAAGACTGCATGAAGAAGGGATAATTCAGTATGATCGCTGTGAGGCTTCTTATACGGTTGCTTTGGAA
>CAZTBS010000097.1:0-2346 GCA_964612125.1 uncultured Leucobacter sp.
GACCATCTTCCGCGGCGACAACTCGATGCGCATCTTCCAGGAGGAGATCTTCGGTCCGGTGGTCTCCGCCACGACCTTCACTGACTTCGACGACGCGATCCGCATCGCCAACGACACGCTGTACGGGCTCGGCGCGGGTGTGTGGAGTCGCAACGGCACCACCGCCTACCGAGCGGGACGGGCGATCCAGGCCGGGCGCGTGTGGGTGAACAACTACCACGCCTACCCCGCACACGCGGCCTTCGGTGGATACAAGTCGAGCGGTATCGGGCGCGAGAACCACCTCATGATGCTCGACCACTATCAGCAGACCAAGAACCTGCTGGTGAGCTACCGCGAGACGGCCGACGGCTTCTTCTAGGCCGATGACCGACACCAAGGACGTCGCAGACGCGTGCGATCTTCCGACGGGGGCGTCGACGGAGCCGATTCCCGGCTGCGTCGACGCCCGACCGGAGGTCGCCGGAGAGACCGTCAGCCGACTGGCGTTCACCCCCGCAGCCCTGGAATTAATCGAACACCTGTGGGCAATCCACGGACCACTGATGTTCCACCAGTCGGGAGGATGCTGCGACGGCAGCGCGCCCATGTGTTACCCGGCCGGGGAGTTCAAGACGGGCAGCCAAGATGTGCTGCTGGGCACACTCGAGCTGCCGACGCAGCGCCCCGATGAGGCGCCGCGCGAGATCGGCTTCTGGATGTCGCGCGAGCAGTTCGCCGCTTGGGCCCACACGCACCTCACCGTCGACGCAGTGCCCGGGCGAGGCGCCGGTTTCTCGCTCGAAGCTCCCGAAGGCAAGCGGTTCCTCATTCGCTCGCGACTGATGTGAGTGGATCGATGGGTGGGGTGCAGCGCCGAGCATCGGCGTCGCACCCCACCCAGCGCGTTACATCCATCGGATAGGGTGACCCCCATGAGCGACGCCACGAATCACAGCCGAATCTATGCGGCGACCGCGGCAGGAACCACCCCCGCACCCGCGGCGGTGAAGAAACGCACCGTGTTCGCCTGGTCGCTCTGGGACTGGGGATCCGCCTCATTCAATGCGGTGGTGACCACCTTCGTGTTCTCGGTCTACCTCACCAGCTCCTCATTCGGACCCGAAGCCGTCACCTCGGCCCGTCTGGGCACCGCGCTTTTCATCGCGGGCATCATCGTCGCCGTGCTGGCGCCGGTGATCGGGCAGCTGACCGATGCCGCCGGCCGGCGCAAGACCTGGCTCGGCATCAACACCGCGGTCGTCGTCGCCGCCACCACGCTGCTCGTGCTGGTGGCGCCGGCGGAGCAGTACCTGCTGCTCGGTCTCGTGCTGCTCGCCATCGGCAATGTGGCCTTCGAGTTCGCGAGCGTCAGCTACAACGCGATGCTCACCCAGATCGCGACCAATCAGAACGTCGGCAAGATCTCGGGCTTCGGCTGGGGCATGGGCTACCTCGGCGGTATCGTGCTGCTCGCGATCCTGCTCGTCGGCTTCATCTTCCCCGACACCGGCTGGTTCGGAGTGACCTCGCAAGATGGCTGGAACATCCGCATCGCCATGGTGATCTCGGCGCTGTGGTTCGGGGTCTTCGCCATTCCCGTCTTCTTCGCCGTTCCCGAACTGCCGGCCGTGCCGCAGCATGGGCGCAGACTCGGCATCCTGCACGCCTATCGCGAGGTCGGGCGCAGCATCGCCGACCTGTGGCGCAACGCCCGCCAGACGCTCGTGTTCCTCGTGGCGAGCGCGGTCTTCCGCGACGGGCTCGCCGGGGTCTTCACCTTTGGCGGGGTGATCGCCGCCCTCAGCTTCGGCTTCGACAGCTCCACCGTGATCATCTTCGCCATCGCCGCGAACGTGGTGGCAGGGCTCGCGACCATCGTGATCGGCCTCTTCGAAGACCGCCTCGGCGGCAAGAACGTGATGGTCGTGTCGATCCTGCTGATGGTCGTCTGCGCCCTACTCGTGTTCGTGCTCAACCCGCTGGGCACCTGGGTGTTCTGGATCTTCGGCCTGGCCCTGTGCATCTTCGTCGGCCCGGTGCAGTCGGCGAGCCGGGCGTTCCTGGCGCGGCTGATCCCCGCCGGGCGCGAGGGCGAGATCTTCGGCCTCTACGCCACCACCGGTCGCGCCGTCTCCTTTCTCGCCCCCGCCGCATTCACGGCGGCGGTCGCCATCGGCGGGGCCGCGATCTTCGGCATCCTCGGCATCGCGCTGGTGCTGCTGGTCGGGCTGCTCCTGCTGCTGCCGGTCGGGCGCGGGGGGCAGGCTTCCGGCTGAGACTCGGCGACTGACGTCCAGCCCGTGACCGGGCGGCGGGATCCACCCCCTGACGCGGCTAGCATAGGCGTATGCCGCCCGTCGCCCT
>CAZTBS010000098.1:0-2326 GCA_964612125.1 uncultured Leucobacter sp.
CTCTTTACGGGAAAGCCCCCCGTAATCATTCTTCCCTTTCCATATTTTCCGCACTGCAAAAATCACACAAAGCCATGCCAGCTTTGCGGGCAGTGCAAGAAAAACGGGTTTGGAGACATATGCCCCTTCACTGTCCATCAGTATGTTTTCAAGCTGCAGTGCGACAATGTCTGCCAAACAATACAGCGAATAATCCAGTCCGGAAAAGAAAATACATTGTTTCCAATCCGCCTTGTAAAACACCGCACAGAATATTGTCAGCGCCAATACTGCCAGCAGTACCTTTACTCCCATTGGACAATACTCTCCAAGGAATGCAACTGCCACTATGGCAGGATACAGGACAACAAACCTGCGCTTTTCCAGCCGCCCCGTCCTTTTCCTTTCCATGAAGGTATCGAAAAAATATATGCTTCCCCATGTCTCTATCGCTATGAGGAAAAACGAAAGTAACCACAGTCCTATTTCCATAATCACTCTTCCCCCTTAAACAGCATGTACTGCCGCTTTACCTGAGCATATCTGGACTTCGGAACCGAAATCTCTTTTCCTGTTGTCAGGATAAGAACATAACTGCTGATTTTCGCAATATAACGCATATTTACAAGAAAGCTTAAATGTATCCTTACAAACCCCATGTCTTTTAATTCTGCTTCCAGTTCATCCAGCTTTTTATAGATGCTATAGCAGCCTTTTTCCGTGTAAAATATATTTTTATGTCTGGCTGTCTCAATGTAAATAATGTCGTCTGCATGAAGCTTTATCGTTCCCTCCACAAAGGAAAACTCCAAAATCCGGCTGTTTTTCTGAATCTCCACGATAAGGTCATCCATGCACTCGCCGATTGTTTCAGCCAGATTATCCTTTAGCAGAAACCGGCTTGCCTTTACCTTATATCCATCCAACGCATAATTCATGTATGCAGTTACCAGAACAACAGGAAGCTTCGGATACTCTTCCTTTATTTTCATAGCGGCTTTCAGACCATCCATATCTTCCATATTGATGTCCAGAAACACAAGCTGGCACTTCTGTAATGCAGATTCATCCTCACAAAGACTGGCTCCTGAATCATACTCAATCATTTCAAAACACTGCTTCTTTTCCTGTGCATAGCTTTGCAATAGCTCTATTAAAATTTTCCTGTCATTCTGACTATCATCGCAAATAATAATGTTCATGCTTTTCCTCATTTCCAATCACATATTTTATTTATTATATCGGAAAAAGCATTTGTTATCGTTAATTCACTGCACCAGATGACTATTTGTTGCACCAAATGACCATTTCGTACTTCCCTCTGCTCGTCACTTAATCTTCTCGGCTTACGATAACCACATAACAGGAAAAAGCAGATAGATTGCTACCTGCTCTTTCCATAAAACTTTATAAACTTGCTTCCTGACTCTTGGTCTTTGGTTTCTCCGGCATCTTCTGATCGGAAATTTTCTGCTTCATCTCGGCAAGTTTCTCCTTGACGGATACCCGCCCTTTGGAACCGTCTGCTAACATCCGCTCCTTGTCATGCTCTGCGATACGCTCCGACATCAGGAAACTTGCAACAGGCTTTAACGGTTCCTCTGCCACCGCCTGTATATCTTCCGCCCTGTCCGGTTCGCTTTCCTGCGCCTGTGTACTCTGCTCTCCCGTTTCGTCCTCCGGCTCATCATCGCCCATATCCAGCGCATTATCGCCCTTTTCATCCATATTAAGAAGTGCATTTAACTCTGCAAGGCGTTCTAGCTTCTCCACCAGTTCCTGCTCCTGCGCAAAAGGTTTTGTAACTTCCACCTTTGCAGTTTCGAGCTGATGTTCCACGTTAGAAAGCTTCTGCTCCACGTCTGTCATTTTCCCGGTCATTCCCTCTAACGCATTGGAAAGTCTTTGCAGATTTCCAAGCGGATCGGCTCCGATTTCCACCTCATGGCTAAGACTTCCTTTTAAGCTGATCGTAAACTTGGAGAAGAACGAGTCAAAGGACACGCTCATCTTAAAGCCCTGATATTCCCCGATTGTGACCGCCATGTTTGGCTGTTTGGCACTCCGGCACATATCAATCAAAGCCGCACCCGCTTCCTTTTTGTCCGCATAGGTACGGTTGCCTATCTTCATGGAAAAAGCGTCCTTATCCACAGGCTTATGCGCCGCATAGGTCTGAATGTCCGCCCGGTATCCCTCAAGCCTTTCTTTTAAAGCTGTGATCTGCATCGGGTAATGCTTTGCGATATTATCCTCCAGACGGTAACGCTGACTTTGGTGGTTCGCTTTTAAGAGCTTCAGCTTTGAAACCTGTATGTCTAAGTCCATTTTCTCCTTGATGTAAGGG
>CAZTBS010000099.1:0-2314 GCA_964612125.1 uncultured Leucobacter sp.
GACGGTGATCGCGACGCATCAGTTGAGCCTGCGCAAGAACATGTATGTCACCGAGCGGTATTTGTCAAGGTGGGTGAGGCCGGTGGGTGTCAGGCCGCGAGTAGGAGCTCGTCTGCTGGTGGCTGATTGATCCAGGCCGCGGGGTCACGGTCGAGGATCTTGGGGCGGGCCTGCGCGCGGGACCCGAAGCGTTCCGGGTGCGCGCGGCGGGCCGCATCAAGAGCGGCATCACGATCGCGATCGATCATGTCCGCGAGCCCGTAATGCACATCGGCCGGGGTATGCATCCCGATCCCGGTATGCCGGTGATGATGGTTATACGCCTGAACGAACTCGCCCAGGAACTCGCGCGCGTGACCGAGCGAAGCGAACCGGTCAGGGAAAACCGGCAGATACTTCATCGTCTTGAACAGCGCCTCCGAGTAGGGGTTATCGTTCGACACGTGCGGGCGAGACCTCGACTTCGTGACGCCGAGATCTGCGAGCAGCGCCGTCACGGTCTTCGATGTCATCGAGGGGCCACCATCGGAGTGCACGACCTCGGGGGTGCCATGGATCCCGAATGCGGTGAGCATCATCTCCTTCGCGAGGATCCCGTCCTCGACCGCGTGGACAATCGCGCCGACGATATAGCGGGAGAAGATATCGATCATCACGTACGCGTCGTAGTAGGTGCCCTTGACCGGGCCGGCGAGTTTCGTGATGTCCCACGTGTAGACCTGTCCGGGCGCGGTCGCGACCAGCTCGGGTACCTTTCTGGGCGGGTGCGTGGCCTGCCGGCGGCGTTCTCGTACCTGCGTGTTCTCGTGTAGGACCCGGTACATCGTCGAGACCGAGCCGATGTATCGGCCTTGCTCGAGGAGGATCGCGTAGACCTGCAACGGTGGCTTATCGACGAACTCGTCACTATTGAGCACCGCAAGTACCGTGGCGCGTTCGGCGTCGGTGAGCTTGTTCACCGGCACCGGGCGAAGGGTCGGAGCGGTCGGGGTCGGAGTCTTCGCGCGGGCCGCGCTCGCCCGCGGCACACCGGTCAACCAGGCGGCTTGCCGGGTGGACACGCCCGCCCCGGTCAGCTGGTTATAGGTCGTCATCAGCGTGTCCCGTGAGGCTTGTCGGTGTCCGCGCTCTCGGAGATCTGCTCCAAGAGCGCGTGCGCTTTTCCCATGATGTCCAACGCCGTCTCCGTCGTCGCGAGCTTCTGCTGCGCTTTGGCGAGTTCACGCTTCAACCGGGCGATCTCGGCCTGTTCCCGCGAGGGTCGGCCGATCGGCTCGCCCGGGTCGCGCCCGTCCAAGAGGCCCGCGTCGCGCAGCCGGCGCCACTCCGTCATCAGGGACGAGTACAGGCCCTCGCCGCGCAGGTACGCGTTGCCCTGTCCGGTCTCGCAGGCGGTCTCATACTCGGACAGGTACTTCAGCTTCTGTGCTGGGGTGAACGTGCGCCGACGCGCACGACCGGCAGGATTCGATGGAGCAGCCACAACACCATCATCGGTGACCGCGTTGACCGGGGCCAAAGAACTCGAACTCATCAGACTGGTGATCCTTCAACGCCCTGCGAGGCGAACTTGCTATGAAACGGTGGACTCACCCAACCCTGACACGCAGGGAGGCGTCAACGGAGCATAGTGATTGAGCCATTGGGTCCCATCCCACCACCTGAGTTGTGCGTTGGTTTGAGGGTCAACGTACCAGCCAGCGGGGATGTTCGGTGAATGGGTCATGGACTCTCCAGTGCTCCTTGCATAGTTGCGAATTGATTAAGAATACAGCTGTATGGGATTTCTGAATATCTGTATTACCTCAGTGCACTTGCTCCGATGAGGAATTGCAGAGAATACACACAGTCCGGGCTCCTTGAGTCGCTTGAGCGTGGTGTTCCACTTGTAGAAACCACTACAGAACTGCAGGCCGCACTTGATCTTTTCCCAGCAAACATGGTACTCGCCGGCAACACTGTGTGGTTCGACCGGTTGATACTGCGACGGCATTTGCCTGATGTAGAAGCGCGCCTTCACTACCGCTCAATCGACGTTTCCACTGTGAATATTCTGGCCAGCACTTGGCGTCCGGAAGTGATCGATGCCACCCCAGTGAAGAATCTCGCGCACCGCGCGCTCGGGGACATCCGAGAGTCAATCAAGGAGTTGAAGCACTACCGGAAGTCGAGCTTCCTCAACGGGTAGTCAATGCCGCACATACCAGGGGTATGAGCAGCACACGGCGACAAGACATTGGCCTCGGTAAAACCCCTGCGGGCGGCAGTGGTGGCAGTTTTGCCTCACATGACAGGCCGGCCGTAGGACCACCAG
>CAZTBS010000100.1:0-2313 GCA_964612125.1 uncultured Leucobacter sp.
TTAGAAGATATATCTTCTCCTCGTTGTTTTGAGATAGAGGAACAATTAAAAAGGATTTGCGATATTCCTGTATTTCATGATGATCAGCATGGAACGGCAGTTGTTACATTGGCTGCATTGCTAAATGCATTGCGTGTGGTAAAAAAAGATATTAAAGATATAAAACTAGTAGTCTCAGGAGCTGGTTCGGCTGGAATCGCCATAGTGAAACGTCTTCTAGGGGTTGGACTGAAGAATGTAATAATGACAAATTATTATAGAATAACAGGAAGTCTATCAGATGTAATAGAAGGAGCGGATGTTTTTATAGGAGTATCTACTCCAGGGTTAATCACTAAGGAAATGGTTGAAACAATGAATAAGAATGCGATTATATTTGCATGTGCAAACCCAACTCCAGAAATATTCCCAGAGGAAGCAAAAGCTGGAGGAGCAGCAATAGTATCAACTGGTAGAAGTGATTATCCAAACCAAGTTAATAATGTACTTGCATTCCCTGGAATTTTCAGAGGAGCTCTTGATGTGAGAGCTACTGATATAAATACTGAAATGAAAATAGCCGCAGCATATGCAATCGCAAACTTGGTATCAGATGATGAATTGAATAACGAATACATATTGCCATATGCCTTTAATCCAAAATTAAAAGAAGTAGTATCAAAAGCTGTTGTAGAGGCAGCAATCAAAAGTGGGGTTGCAAGAATATAGATTTGAATTAATAACTATGGAGGTGGTCATAAGTTGAGAAAGATAGCATTAATAAGTACAGGTGGAACAATTGCAAGCAAAGTAGATCATGAAACAGGCAAAATGATGGCTGGAGAACAAACAGGGGAAGAACTGTTGGCGAAATGTAATCTTGATAGCTTAGATAAAGATATAAGTATAACTGTAAAGTCATTATTGCAAATTCCAAGTAACCAAATGACATTTAAGAACAATGTATTTATATATGAAAAAATGAAGGAAATGGAAGAAGAAGGTTACGAAGGATTTGTAGTGACACATGGAACTGATACCTTGGAAGAGTCCTCATATTTTATGAATTTAATATGGAACTCTGATTCACCAGTAGTATTTACTGGATCTCAGATTAGTCCTACAGAAAATAACACAGATGCATTCCATAATATAAGCAATGCTCTTTTGGTAGCATCATCGATCGAAAGTAAGGGAATGGGAGTATTGGTATCATTTAACGATAGAATATTCTCAGCACAACATGTAACGAAGATGCATGCATTAAATATTGATGGTTTTGGAGCGCCAAGAAGTGGCCCGTTAGGAATAGTTGATTACGGACGAGTTCATTATTTTCAGAGACCAATACACAGGGAAAACTACCAGGTAAATTTAGATCTTCCTAAGGTTGAAATAATAAAACAATATATTGATATGGATGCCTCAATTATTGACTATTACATGTCAAAAGGAGTAAAAGGGTTGATAATAGAAGGATGGGGGAGAGGACACAGCACCCTTGAAATAGCCCAAAAAGTTAAAGAAGCAGCTGAAAACGGAGTGTTGGTCGTAATAACATCAACATGTATAGATGGGGAAGTTGCACCTGTATATGGATTCAAAGGTGGTCTTAATGATCTTTTGATAAAAGGCGCGATACATGGTCATGATTACATGCCAAAGAAAGCAAGAATAAAGTTAATGGTACTTATAGCAAGCGGTCTTAGCGAAGAAGATATACGAAAAAAATTTGAAATATATTGATGAATTACAAACAACATTCAGTATAAGATAAATAAATTCGTAGAAATAAACACCTTTGAAATTGTTGTCAAAAACGCAATGCTTTTATATAGCAAAACACAACATTGGTGTTTATCTACTGTTATAGATAACATTTATCTTTGTTTCACAAATGCTATTAATGTTTATTTAAAAAGGTTTCAATGGATTTACTTAATCCAATTTATATTTATTACATCTAGCGATGGATTCGCTTTCCTTTACTTTAGAATGAATGTGAAATGATTATTTGTTAACTATATGAATTTAGACGGGGGTAGATTATAATGAATAATAAAATGTAGGCTCTTATTTAGTTAATGTAAATGCTAAGTATAGTAAAAAGATTTTAGTTAGAATAATAGATAATCATTCAAAAGGAGAATCCATATGATGTTGGAAATTAAATCAAAAAGAAAAAGTGAGATGGTAGTAGAAAAATTTATAAACTCAATTCTAGAAAGAAAGTTTAAACCTGGCGATAGGTTACCTAAAGAAACCGAAGTGGCTGATATGTTTGGAGTAAGCCGTGTTACAATACGTGAAGCTTTTAAGAGCCTTAGCATTATG
>CAZTBS010000101.1:0-2298 GCA_964612125.1 uncultured Leucobacter sp.
CCTTCTTCACTGATTAAAAGTATTATAACACAAGTCTTTTAAATTGACTAGATTTTTTATCTTCATTTACATCGCCATTATTATATCTTTCAATTTTTTCATCTGAAATATCAGGATGGCTAACGAGTGTGTAATATGCTTCTGTGCGATAAACAGCATTATTTCCCAAAACCACCACTGGTACATTATATTTGTTACCATTTTTATCAAAATATATTCGTTTGCCATCAATATCCAATAAGCACTGTTTGCCATTGCAATCCCAACTAATTTTGACCCCATTGCCAACATCAAATCCTAATCGTTTCATATTGGATTCATAAATACTAAAATCATGACAATAAGTTGGATAGTATGTTGACCTAAACATGTCATTTTGGAAATTCATAAGATCCTGTAATGACCACTGTCTTAACATAAATATTCTATCGGGAGTTAAATATAGTCCTTTTATATCTTCAATAAATCGTTCTGGTATCACACCCTCAGCATCAGCAATTGTATAATCACCACTTTTTCCCCTGTAAGCATATAAATTTGGATTCATCATTGTAAACTCTCTAACATTATCTTTGAAATCTACTACATGACTTTTATCATATAACATATACATAATATTTTTATGAGAATTCACTATTTTTATACCATATTCTTCTAAACTGCATCGTAATCCAAGACCTTTTATACGTGTGATTAATTCACCATGTGAATCAAAAACTACTATACCTAACTTGTTTTGAATTAATAATTGTTCATTAGGACCAAACACGACACTAGCTTTATCTGAAAATATACTAGTTATTTTTTCTTCATTTATTAAAGCTACTCTATTTTTTACATGATTAATAGTGCCATATAAAAGCATATAATTTTGTTTGAAAACCACATCTGTTACATCATTAAAAATATATTCCCCAAATTCTAAATAACAGTTCCTCTGCCAATCATAAATAGCAACATCTTCGTCCTTCTTTTTAGAAACAAAAAAAGTTCCAAAATAACACTTTTCTAATAATAAATCTTCTTCTATTTGCGATCCATCGTGATTTATTATTTGGGTAATAGTATTTTCAGCTATACTATGTTCTAATATTATTTGCTCGTAGAATGGTCTAAAATCATCGACCACTCGATAATTTCCTTCAACATTTTTAAACGATGTGTATCCATCTGTTTCCCTGCATATTCGAATTACTTGGTCCTTTTCAGTAATTATTCTTCCATCATAGTTATTTTTTGACACAATACCACCCAATCATAATTTTATGTTAACAAAATATATATTGTTAGTCAAATGAAAAGTGCTATTTTTTACTAGCACTTTTTAAATTCTTTTTTTCTAATTTAAATATAATGTCTTCTAAAACTTCGATAGTTTTATTTCTTACATCTTCGGCTGCTTCTTGAACAACTGGAGTGCTTTTTTTGATAGCTAAGTTAACTACCTCGTCGGCTTTCTTTTTAATAGCACGACATTTTTCTTTTGCAATTTTTAATACTTTTTCTTTATCTAAATCAGCAAGCTCCATTTTAATTTCTTCAATTTTCTTTTCAATTACTTCTTTAACATCTTTTGCATCGATGTTTTTTACTTTGTCAAAAAGTTCATTGATTTTTTCTTTTAATTCGCGACGTGTAACTTCTCCTTTGTTTGGTGCAAATAACACACCTAATCCTGCTCCAATAGCGGCTCCAAGTAAAAATTTACCCATTCCACATTTTTTTGCCATAAATTAATCCTCCTCTTTCTTTTTATTTTTTTGGGATTTTCCCAAAAATAGCCTTGAAAATAATTGGGACAATTTTTCAACAACTGTATCAGTTAAAGATGCTATTTTATCAGTAGTAAAATCAATTACATGGAAGAATCCATTTAATGATTGAACCTTTTCATTAACATCATCAACGACTTTTTCAACTTTAGTCATTGTCCTAATAAGCTTTATACCTAATATTATGCCAATTACTAACATAATTATTAGTAAAAAATAAATCATGATTGGTAATATTTGTTGTAATAGTTCCAAATTATTCACCATCCTCTCTATTTTCATACATAGAATCTATTAATTTAAATAAATCACTTTCAATAGTGTCATCTATATTATGTTTTGGTTCTTCTTTTTTAGGTGCTATTTCTTTTTCGATTTCATCTAAAATATCTAGTTTACTTAATTCTTCATTATTAACTTCTTCATTACTGTTTAAATCAACTTCTTCAATATCATCTACTAATAATTCATCAATTGTTTTTGGTGTTTCATTGTTATAAAAGTCTTCAATTGGTCGATCTAAAGT
>CAZTBS010000102.1:0-2286 GCA_964612125.1 uncultured Leucobacter sp.
CGCAGATGTTCAGCGATCCTGGGCTATTGGAAGTTAGATTTTACAGTGATGCTGCCGGTTCTAACCTGACAGCCAAAGCCAGCTTGAACGCTTCTCATCAACTGGTTTTCCAAACAGCAGATAATTGTTTCATCGCTACAGCAGCCTTTGGTTCAAAATTTGAACCGACGGTGATTTTACTGCGGCAGTTCCGGGACAAATGTCTGCTAAGCAACCTGCCGGGACAGCTATTTGTCGATTTTTATTATCGTTATTCGCCGCCGGTTGCTGATTTCATTGCCAGCAGCAGTTTGCTTAAAGGCGTGGTTCGTATTTTGCTGATTCCTTTGATTGGGGTGGCTTATCTTTGCCTGCATCCGGTCTGGTTTTTGGTTCTGTTATTTCCAGCTATAATGGGGAGGTTTGTATTTGTACGAATGAAAAATAAAGCTGTCGGATTAATATCCCTGATTGTATTTTTTATGCTGGTTGTGTTCATTGTCCCCTCAGCTATTGCTGCCACAATTCATGATATAGATGACAATTCCCTCAGGATCGGCAATGATGTGTATTCGCTGAGTTCCAATAATCTTACCAATGAAAATATTATCAATTCCCTGCTGAAATCAAACCAGGTATATTTCAAAATTGGCGGGCACTGGTATGATGTTTTTGCTGCTGAAAGTGATGCCGCGCTGGGTGTTCCTGCCAACGCCCTTAACAGTAATATGGTAGCTGGTTGGACCGGATTGGATAAGTGGTATAAGGCGGGCAGCGAAATTGCTACTATTACAAGCATTACACTGCTAACAGCTCCTTTGAACTTGACGGCTACGGCTACAGGAAACACACAGATCAATCTTGCCTGGAATGCGGTAACGGGGGCAGCTTCCTACAATATTTATCGGTCATCTGCCCAGGCGGGTCCTTATACCAAAATAAACAACAGCTACAACAATCGTTTCAATGATACCAATCTGGCCGTCTCCACTGCTTACTGGTATCGGGTTACAGCCGTCAACAGTGCGGGGGAGGGGGCTTTTTCAGCCTCAACATCTGCCACGACCCTGGCCGGTTTTAATACCTATCTGAATAATGCCAGGACATATTATAGTAATGAACAATATGATCAAGCTATCTCAGAGTGTAACCAGGCTTTATTATTGAATATGAACAATGCTGAAGTATATGTGATTCGAGGAGCATCATATTTATGGCTGAATCAATATCCATCCGCGCTTAATGATTTTAATTCTGCCCTGACGATTGATCCTAATAATGCCATGGCTTACTCAGGCAAAGGCTGGTATTATCTTTACACTGAGCAGTTTACTGACGCTATAACGCATTTTAATACCGCCATTTCTCTTGATTCTGCACTTACCCTGAGCTACAAAGGGCGCGGGCTTTGTTATGCTTTCTCGGGACAACCGAATTCTGCATTACAAGATTTTTCTTCCTTTATTCAACATGATCCCAACAATGCAGACGCCTATTTCCTACGGGCTGCCACTTATTTTGAATTGGATAATAATCAATCATGTATCGCCGACTATAACCAGGCCATTTTGCTCAATCCGCAAGATGGTTATGCTTATAATAACCGTGGTGCCGCCTATTATATGATGGGTGAAACCCAGACTGCCATAAATGACTATAATAGAGCAACGCAGCTGGTCTCCAACTACTTCTTTGCTTATAACAATCTGGGCGTGGCATATAGTGATCTTGGCCAATATCAAAATGCTGTCAATGCCTATAACACAGCCATCTCTATGGAACCTCAATACGCCCTCGCCTACAGCAATCGAGGTGAAGCCTATGCTTACCTGAAGCAATATCAGAATGCCCTATCTTCATGGGCGCAGGCAATTGCGATCGATAATGAACTGGAACCCGCCTATAATTGCCGGGGCTGGTACTATTGCAATTCCAATCAATACAGTCTGGCCGTGGCTGATTTTACCACAGCGCTGCAACTCAGTGCCAATAATTCAGAAGATAACAGCTTTAATCCCTGGAGATCGATCCATTATCAGGTTGGTTCGGGCAGGGCGGGTGCATTTAACGGCCGGGGCTGGTCTAATTATTATTTAAATATGTATAACAACGCTATTTCCGACTTTACCAACTGCTTAAGTATAAATCCATATTATGCCAATGCTTATGATGGACGGGGCTGGTCATATTATATGCTGGGTAACTATACGGAAGCCGTATCAAACTTTACAAATTGTATTGCGCTGGCTCCGAATAATATTAATGCCCTAGATGGCCGGGGTTGTTCATATTATTGGCTTTATCAAT
>CAZTBS010000103.1:0-1325 GCA_964612125.1 uncultured Leucobacter sp.
TAATTTTTGACAGCTATCCCCTCATCTCAAAGCATGTTGAGTGCGTGGTATTGATGTCGCGGATAGGCTAATCGTTCAAAAACGGTAGATATCCCAAAGGGAATCAAAATAAATAACATTGTTTTACGGTAGCAGAAAGGATGGCCCTATAAATATGGATAAGATCCGCATTAATCTTTACGATCTTTTGACCTGCATTTCCAACGCCCAAGATCTCGTGTCGGTAAAACTTTCAAACCATCACAATATGGTTGCATATATTGCGTTTCATCTATCGAATCAAATTAACCTTCCGGTCTCTCAGCAGTACGAGATTTTTATCGCGGCACTCATTCACGATATCGGCGCGCTTTCAATCAAGGAAAAGCTTGCGATGATAGAATCGATGCCTATATACTTAAACGACCATGCTTTCAGAGGCGCCAGATTAATAGAACGGTTTAAACCTTTGCAAAACGCAGCGGGCATTATAAAGTTTCATCATATTCCGTGGAACAATGGAAGAGGAAACATCTATATGGGTGAGGACGTTCCATTCGCAAGCCATATCATTCACTTGGCCGACCTCATGTGTTCCCTAATGAAAACTGACAAAAACATACTCTCTCAGATTCCTGATATTCTGGACGCAATCCGTAAAAAAACCGGTACCGTGTTTCACCCGGACTTGGTGGACGCGTTGTTTGAATTAGGTAATAAGGAATATATATGGCTGGACATTACTACAAAACTTTCTTCAACAGCAATTTTCAATGCCGAATTTTTCGATACTCATGCTTTGGAGATAGATGATATTGTTGACCTCTCAATGGTATTTTCGCATATCATAGACTTTAGAAGCCGATTCACCGCACGCCATTCGGCCGGTGTGGCAAAAACAGCCGAAATCCTTGCAAAACTGGTGGGATTTTCACCCTATGAGTGTAAAATGATGCTTGTCGCCGGATACCTGCACGATTTAGGCAAAATAGCAATCAGCGATGATATTTTGGAAAAGCCGTCTAAGTTGAATGTGGATGAGTTTAACGAGATGAGAGCGCACACCTATTATACTTATCGCCTGCTTGAGCCTTTAGTCCAGCTAAAAACAATCAATACCTGGGCGTCTTTTCATCATGAGAAGCTTAACGGCACGGGCTATCCCTTTCATATCGCAGGGGAAAGTCTTTCGTTAGGCTCACGAGTTATGGCAGTTGCGGATGTCTTTACAGCTATAACAGAACATCGTCCTTACCGTCAGAGCATGGATTTTGAAAATACAAAAAAAGTGTTAAGAAACATGGTCGAGAGCAACGCGCTTGATGGGAAAGTTGTAAATCTGCTGA
>CAZTBS010000103.1:1335-2269 GCA_964612125.1 uncultured Leucobacter sp.
ATAAATCGTATCCGTGAGAATTCTCAGGCGGAAGCGACTAAATTGTATGATGATTTTATGCTTGTCGTCGAGAGCGATTCCGCTTCTGATATGAACATCGAAATTGAATCGTGACTTTATCGCTTCGTGGGAACAAGTCCATTAAGGCACTTTGACAGTCAAATGGTCAGTTTAGACGTCAGTGCCCCGCGAGTGGTCAGCTTAGATGTATTTGGGGAATTTTTGAGGTTGTGTGGTCAGGATAGATGTTTTATATGAACCTTGATTTAGAAGAGCGGAATCGGAGGTTGGAGGTGAATTAATTGGATAAAAAACTGTTTATTCAAGCAATCGTGAAATATCTCTTAGGTATAATACTGTTTTCGGTTTTGTTGTTTGTTCCGACAGGAACGATTAATTATTGGAATGCATGGCTACTAATTGGGGTTCTGTTTATTCCTATGCTTATTGTCGGAATAGTTTTGGCAATCAGGAATCCGGAGCTTTTGCGAAATAGACTTAATGCGAAAGAGAAAGAAGCAGAACAGAAGAGTGTAATACTATTTGGCGCTCTGATGTTTGTAAGTGGTCTTGTTGTTGCTGGATTGGATTACCGCTATCAATGGCTTGTTCTGCCCCGATGTCTGGTTTTAGCGTCGACAGTATTATTCTTATTTGCGTATATACTGTATACAGAGGTATTGCGTGAAAACACATATTTGTCGAGGACAATAGAAGTTCAAGAAGATCATAAGGTTGTAGATACCGGTCTGTACGGAATTATAAGGCACCCAATGTATACATCCACAATATTGCTGTTTTTGTCCATGCCCTTGGTGCTTGGTTCTCTCTTTTCGTTTATTGTTTTTTTGATATACCCGGTAATCATGGTTAAAAGAATCAGAAACGAAGAAGAAGTATTAGAAAAAAGCTTAGAAGGATATTCAGAATATAA
>CAZTBS010000104.1:0-2234 GCA_964612125.1 uncultured Leucobacter sp.
GTTTGCCATTTTCGCGCAGATCGTTGCCGACTCCCTGCGGTTCTTCTCCATGCGCTCCTTGTCGTCCTTGATGCGCTCTTTGTACTGCTTGTTAATTTCGTGCAGCTTGTACTCGATGTCCTGCTTGCTCATAGCGCCGCCCTCCAACATTTTTTGATGTCCTTGCCTGTGTAAACTCTCTTTCTGTCGACGCGGCGGTAGGTGGCGGTAATGTATCCAGCCTTGCGCCATCGGTTCAGGGTGTTGCGGTGTATGCCCAGCACCTTGCACGTCTCTGTCGTGTTGTAGCGTCCTGTGTCGCTAACTCTTGGTTCTTCGTTACACATACGCTTAACCCTTCCAAAAAATAAGTCCGACAATGATGATACCAGCCAAAAGGCAAAGCGCGTTCTCCCATGTGAATGTGCGCTCGATTAATGTTTCCTTCTTTTCCATAGTTGTGAATGTTTTTTAATTGATTAATAATGTTACTTGTTGCTGCGTGGCGTGTACACTCCCTCGCGTATCAGGTGTACGCGTACGTTCTGCTGCGTGCAGCCCATCTTTCGTGCCACCGCCTCCATGATACGGTATTCGGGCGAGCCTGCCACTGCCTTGGATTTGTAGTCCAGATAAAGCGCAACTATCTCTTTGCGCCTCTTCTCCGCTTCCTTCACTCTCGGGTTGCGAAAATCAATTTTTTCATTTTTTTCTGCCATTTTCTTGCATTTTTAAATTATTTTGTTTATATTTGCAGCGTGATTTTTTAAACCACAATTAAAATCGACTGCAAAATTAAATAAAATAGTTGATAAAAACAAATAATTCGGTGTATAATTTATATTTTTTAATTTAATTTTATAAACGTTTTAATTTATGACTGGTGAAGAAATAAAAAACATAATAAAGTCTCGCGGCATGAGTTTGGCTACGGTTGCAAAGCAGCTTGGCACGTCTCCGCAAAATCTGAATAATCGTCTTAATGCCAAAAGCGTTAGGCTTGATTTCCTTCAATCCGTAATGGATGTAATCAATAAATGCTGCCCTCCGCTCCCTGCCGAGGTCGAGGTTGCGGTTAATGGCTCTGGTGTTATCGGTTCGCATTCGACAAATGCCACGCAGTATGTCGGTGCGGACGCTGCTCTGGTCGCCGAGAACCAGCTGCTCAGGCAGCAAAACGAATACCTCCAGCAGCTTCTCAATTCTGCAATGGCTAAAATTCCCAAAGGTTAGGCTTATGCAACGTTTCGATATGTATATAACGCGCCTCGACCGTCGTCTCTATCTGTTCCTCGGTCGGTCATGGCTCTGGCGGTTCTCGCGTTTCGTAGTGGGTGTCGTTCCTCCAGTGGGTGCGCTCGTCATGCTGCTGCACTGTTGCGTGCTCCTGTCAGGTGGCAAGCTCTGGATGACGGAATGGGTGTTCGACTGCTCGCTGCTCGGTGCTCTTGCATGGTTTTCGCTCTCGCTTGCCATGGGGTTCTGCTGGGTGCACCGTGCGTTCATCACCTACGGCGTGCTCATATCCTTCTGCATAGACTTTCAGCGCTGCTTCGGTTTCGGTGCTCTGCTTACTCCCATGCGCATTTCCATGGTGGTGCTCGGGGTTCTCTTGTTCGCCTTCTTCTTCAAACGTAAGGCGTGGTCTGAATTTTACAAACGACAAAAATAAAATACATCGCCTATGAAACGCATAGTTTTCGTTACATTCGCTTTTCTTGTCGCCTGTGGGTGTCTGTCCCAGACGGTTATCTCGCGCTCGCACAAGATAAAAAACACGTTAATTGAGTGGGCAGTGGTCGGTTGTGATACTATCTACACCGTCCCTGTTACCGACTGGGGTAGTCCATTGCAGGAAACAATCATTTTGTCCTTCCGTGGTTCTGCCTCTCTGCTTTCAACGCTCCAGTGGCTGGCTACGGCTGACATTGCCGACGGTGACCTTGTTCAGCTTGACGCTGCCGTGGATAAAAACAAGATCTGCCGTGCTTCCCAAGGTTTCGCTTCTGGTTTTCTGGTTTACAACAAGGATGGGTTGCTGCCCCTCTCCGTGTTCTGGATGAAGCGCTTCGTCCGTGATGATTACAAACGTTGCTTAAAACATTTCAGTAATGGAAAGAAATAAACGTAATATTGAATATGTCTTTCGCCGTGCCTACGCTCGGCAGGGCATGAAGTATAAACCCTTAATTGATGACTGCTATGAATATGACGAACGATAACGCTGCCGTGGTCTCCCGCTTCTTCGCTGCGAT
>CAZTBS010000105.1:0-2219 GCA_964612125.1 uncultured Leucobacter sp.
CCACCCGACTGTGCCGTGCCCAGAATGTCGCCCTCCCGCCGCAGTTGCAGATCCACCTCTGCGAGCACAAAACCGTCGGTCGTCTGCGCGACCGCGTCAATGCGTTCGCGGGCGGTGGTGCCAGCCTCAGCGCCGGTGAGCATCAGGCACAGACCCGGGTGCTCGCCGCGGCCCACACGCCCACGCAGCTGATGCAACTGCGAGATGCCGAAACGGTCGGCGTCGCGCACAATCATCATGGAGGCGTTTGGCACGTTCACCCCCACCTCGATCACCGTCGTCGCTACGAGCACGTCGATCTCGCCGGCCGCAAACGCGCGCATCACGCGGTCTTTTTCGTCAGACTTCATGGCGCCGGTCAGCGCGGCAAGACGAATGCGGGCAAAGTCAGGCCTCGCGGCAAGCTCCTGCAGGGTCTGTTCAACGCTTGCCATGGGCGGTGGTTGCGCAGTGGATCGCGATCCACCCGCGGCCGCATCGCCCGGCGCGAAGACCTCGTCACCCTCTTCGCGGGCGCCCGCGGCAATCGCGGGGCACACCACATACACCTGGCGCCCCGCCGCCACCTCCTCAGCCGCACGCAGCCAGGCACGCTCGGCCCACGCCGGCTTCTCGTGCACCGGCACCGCAAAAGTCTCAATGCCCTGCCGCCCGGGGGGCAGATCGCGAATGGTCGAGGTCTCGAGGTCGCCAAACGCGGTCAGTGCGACCGTGCGCGGGATCGGGGTTGCTGTCATGGCGAGCACGTGCGGTTCAGCGCCCTTCTGGCGCAACGCCTCACGCTGCTCCACCCCGAAGCGATGCTGTTCGTCGACCACCACGAGGCCCAGATCGAAGAAACTGACGTGCTCACTGATGAGCGCGTGTGTGCCCACCACGATGCGCGCTGCACCGCTCGCAATCGCAAGCAGCGCCTTGCGCCGCTCCGCGACGGGCATCTTGCTGGTGAGCAGCACCGGGTGCAGGCGCGCGGCAAGTTCCGGGCCAAGTGCCTCGGTGACGCTGCGGAAATGCTGCCCCGCCAGCACCTCGGTCGGAGCGAGCATCGCGCTCTGCCCGTCGCCTTCAGCCACCTGCAGCATGGCGCGCAACGCCACGATCGTCTTGCCCGACCCCACCTCGCCCTGCAGCAGACGGTGCATGGGGTGGGGTCGTGCCAACTCGTGCGCGATGGTCTCTCCCGCATCGCGCTGGCCGCGTGTGAGTGCGAACGGCAAACCCGCATCGAATGCGTCGAGCAGACCGCCGGCGATGCTCGGGCGAGCGGTGCTCGGGGCTTCGCCGAGGCGGCGGCGCCGATCCAGCAGCCCCAGCTGCAGCTCGAAGGCTTCGCGGAAGCGCATGCTGTCGCGGGCGTGCCGCCAATCAGCCGCGCGCTCGGGGCGGTGAATGAGCTCCAATGCCACGCCCAGCGCGATCGCGCCCCCGGCCTCGCGCACCTCAGCTGGTAGCGGATCCACCAGCGACGCCTGCGGATCGAGCGCGTTCAGCGCAAGCTCAACCGCCCGCTCGATCGTCCAGCTCGGCACCTTCGCGGTAGCAGGGTAGATGGGCACCGGACGCTCGGCCCAGGCGCGGGCTGCGGCCTCGTCAAGCTGCGCCGCGGTGGCCGTAAGGTCGACGGGCTGCACGTCGGTGGTTACCCCCTCTGGGGTCTGCAGGTCAGGGACCGTCAGCTTGTTGCGGTCGGCAAACAGCTCATAGTCGGGGTGCTGCAGCTGCAACTGCCCGCGGTACTCGCTGACTTTGCCCGCAAAAATGCCACGCACCCCGGCGTGCAGCTCACGCGCCCGCCACTTCTGATTAAAGAACGTGAGCTGCAGGGTGCCGGTGCCGTCGGTGATGCGAACTTCGAGAATGTTGCCGCCTCGGCGCTGCATGCTGCGCTCGCGCACATCGAGCACCTGTGCGAGCACCGTGACGTGTTCACCGACCGGCAAACCCGTGAGCGGGGTGAGATCGCCGCGGTTGGAGTACCGGCGCGGAAAGTGCCACAGCAAATCGCGCACCGTGCGCATCTCAAACGCTTTCTCGAGCGCTGCGGCGGTGCGCCCACCCACGACCGCGACAAGGCGCGTATCGAGGGTGGTGCTCATGCACCCAGGCTAGTGCCCGTTACTGGCGTCGGACATTTCACTCACGTCGGATTGTTTCGGGCGATGTGATCCGACCGGAGCGATATCTCCGCCCCAAGGCACAGGCACAGGCACAGGCACAGG
>CAZTBS010000106.1:0-2098 GCA_964612125.1 uncultured Leucobacter sp.
TATGAGCATGCCCGCGACTGTGGCACGGTTCAGGTTGCTGCTACCCCAAGACAGGAAAAGCAACATCGCTTGGAAGGCCCCAACGATGATCGCTGCGCTGAACGTTCGCAGCCTGCGACCGCGCAGGAAGACACTCCCCGCGGTCAGAAAAGCAAAAATGGAAACCGTGAGGGGAATCCACAGCGGTGGCCGCTGATCCGGCGGAAAGACAGTGGCGGCGACACCGGCAAAAACGCCCCCAGCGAAAAACATCGCGACGATTGCGAGTGACAGCTCAGACTGCGTCTTAAATAGCCGAGAGTTAAAGGGGGCGGGCACTCTCACAGTGTAAGCCGTACCACCAACATTCTCAGCGGCGATTTCCGCGTATACGCTGCGGTTTCAGTGGCAAATACCTCACTCGACAGGCAGATCCACCCGCACAGCTTCACCAAACACCAGGTTGAGCTCTCCCCCGCTCAGTTCTTGCACGAGGGTCTGTGCGGGTGCGAGCTGATCCTCGGTCAGGAGAAGTCGCAGGGTGACCAAGCCGCCATAGCTCGCCTCGCCGATGGCGAAGCCGCGACGGCGAGCTTCGGCCTCGAGCGCGGGTGCGAGGGTATAGCTGGCAGTGACCTCCGTCGGCACACGCACTTCGCGCCGCACACGCTGTGCCTGCGCTACCGCGGCAGCGACCGCAGCGCGATACGCTCGCGTCAGACCACCGGCACCCAGCAGCACACCGCCGAAGTAACGGGTCACCACAGCCACCACGTCGCTGAGGCCCGCAGCCACCAGCGCATCCAGCATGGGCGCGCCAGCGGTACCGCTCGGTTCGCCGTCATCGTTCGAGCGACGGGTGCGCTGCCCCTCACCCAGCACAAACGCGCTGCAGTGGTGTCGAGCACGCGGGTGTTCAGCACGCACGCGGGCGATGGTGGATCGCGCGGCCTCCTCGTCTTCCACGCGTTCCAGGCGGGTGAGAAATCGTGACCGCGAGATCTCGAGCTCGTGATCCACTGGCCCAGCAATGGTCTCGTATGCAGCGTTCACCCGTCTATTGTGCCGCGCGGTGCGGCCCCCTGCGCGCGACGGGCGCGCGGTGCGCAGTAGGCTCGGGGCGTGAGCGTGCGGGTAGACAGTTGGGTGTGGGCGGTGCGGCTAGCGAAGACGCGCAGCCAGGCAACGGCAGCGTGCCGAGCTGGTCACGTGCGCATCAACGGCAACCCGGCAAAAGCGTCACAGGCCGTGAATATCGGCGACGAGGTGCGCGTCCGCTTGCACGGCTTCGACCGCATCTACCGGGTGACCGGCCTCGCGACGCGTCGTGGCAGCGCCACCGAGGCGGCCCAGTACTTCGAGGACCTCACCCCGCCACCACCGCCGCGCGTCGAGCGCCCCGCAGAGGTGGTGCGGGACCGCGGCGCCGGCCGACCGACAAAGCGCGAGCGCCGCGAGATCGATCGCCTCCGCGGCTACTAGCCGCTCACGCTGCCGCGCGCGGAACGCTGGGAATCTGCGCCACTTTGTCTCGGTTTGCGGAGTACATACCTAGACTGTGTGGCGCAGATTCTTCGTCGACACTGAGCCGAATCGGCCCGAGTTCCTGCACCCGGCTACCCTAGGAGCGTGCGTTCCGCTGCAACCGTTCCGCTCTCACCGGTCGCTGACGGCACCGTCAGCACTGACACCTCCCGGCACCTTCAACTGTCGACCTGGGAGCAACTTGAGGGAGCGCACCACGAGCGCGCAGACACGCTAACCGCGGCACATCGCGCACGGCGGCAGCGCCGCGAACGTCACCCGATCGAAGACTTCCTGTGGACCTACTACTCGGTGAAACCGAATGAGCTGCGGCGATGGCACCCGGGTGCCGGGGTGGTGCTGTGCGATGCACCGGTGGATCGCGCCGCCTGGCGCTACTACGCAAAGCTCGCACCAGACGCGAGTGCAACCGCCGACCCGCGATCCACCGCCGAACAGTGCGACGTGACCCTCGACCTCGCCGCCTACTTCGCACGGCGCGAGTCAACCGTTGACTATGTGGAGCGACTGCTCACCGCCACCCTCGCGCACACCCCGCAATTCGGTTGCTTCGGCCTGCACGAGTGGGCGATGG
>CAZTBS010000107.1:0-2084 GCA_964612125.1 uncultured Leucobacter sp.
TCACCTGGGGGGCGTTGTGGCAGCTTACACGCCGAACCCCGTTATTACGGTTCCCATGAAGACAAGTGATTTGGGTGGGCTGGATTCGCTTCTGTCTATGGTTCAGATGCCGTCGGGTGTTCCGGTGGCATGTGTGGCTATTAATGGTGCCAAGAATGCTGCCATCCTCGCGGTACAGATGCTAGGCACCGGCTGCGATGAAGCACGCCAAAAAGTTATCGATTTCAAACAGGGAATGGCCGACGCATAGGCCCGTATTCGAACTTGTTGTAAGTGTGCGAGCGTCCCAAGGGCGCTCGTTTGCTATTATGAATTAAATAGAGGTAGCTAAATTTCGACACAGGCGCTTTACTGCGGGGGCGCTTATGAGCGGGCTTAAGACGAGGCGGTAGGCGAGAACATGACAAAAAAACTGTTGATGGGAAACGAATTGTTCGCGCACGCCGCACTTGAAGCAGGCGTGCGCGTGGTGGCGGGATATCCGGGTACTCCGTCGTCGGAATTAATTGAGACTATTGCCAAGCTGCACGCCTCGGGCGCAGCGCGCGATGTTCATGTTGAGTGGTCTACCAACGAGAAAAGCGCTTTGGAATTACTTGCTGGCGCGTCTTATACGGGAGCGCGTTGCTTGTTTACCTGTAAGCAGGTGGGGCTGAATGTGGCAAGCGATGCTCTGATGAGTTTAAATTATGTGGGAGTGAAGGGCGGCATGGTGTTGTTTGTGGCTGACGATCCGGGCCCCATTTCGTCGCAGACCGAGCAGGATACGCGTCGTTTCGCATCGTTTGCGAAGCTGCCGGTTTTTGACCCCTCAACGCCCGATCAGGGATTTGTCATGATGCAGGCAGCCTTCGATCTATCTGAACGTTATAACACCCCTGTTATTGTGCGCCCTACCACGCGCATTAATCATGCTTCAACGTTTTTTGATGTGGCAGACGAAACAGTTGCGAAGCCGGTGCCCGAAGAGGGTTTCGAGCGCGATTCCAGATGGGTTATCTTCCCTCGCCGTGCATTTCAGGGACACGGAGAGATTAACGAGCGCTTGCAGCGTATCGCAGAAGATTTCGCGAACGAGGCCACGTTAGCTGCATTTAACCCCCAGTTCGAGGGCGCCGGCTCCAAGAAAGCTTCCGATTTCCAGGCGGATCAGCGAACGAATGTTTCACGTAAAACATTCGCGAATAAAAAAATAGACAGCAAAAAAAACGTTGGTTCTTCCGCTGTAAAACCACGGCTGGGTATTATGGCTGGTGGGGTATCTACAGCTTACGCGCGAGAGGCCCTCGATATGATCGAGAAGCGTGCTTTAGCGCAGGGTGTTGCGATGCCATTCTACCGTTTTATGCAGGTGGGCACACCCTATCCATTTCCTCGCGAGGCGGTGGCGCGTTTCGCCGAAGGGTTAGACCAAATACTAGTGATAGAAGAGCTTGATCATTTCCTTGAAGACCAGCTGCTGGCTTATTGTGGCGCCACTCACGGTGTATTCGATGTGCGTGGTAAGCTTACCGGTGATGCTCGCGATCGTGGCGAGAACGATGTTGATGATATTGCCAGTAAAATCGCGTCGTTCTTTGGTGTTCCCGAGATTGCTCCGGCACTTCTTTCTGAGATATATGATGCACCCGAACCGCTGCCCGTTCGCCCACCAGTGCTCTGTGCGGGATGTCCGCATAGGGGTAGCTTTTATGCAGTTAAGCGCGCTTTGGGTAAAAGCCCTTCAGTGCTCTGTGGTGATATTGGCTGCTACACATTAGGTAATGCGCAACCACTCGACGCAGTAGACACGTGTTTGTGTATGGGTGCTGGCATTACCATGGCCCAAGGTTTTTCGGTGGCCGAACCACAAAAGAAGCAGGTAGCATTTGTGGGCGACTCGACATTTTTTGCGAGCGGCCTTCCGGGTATTGCGAATGCTGTTTACAACGGTCATGACATTACCGTATGCGTGTTGGATAACGCGACCACGGCCATGACTGGCTCACAGCCCCACCCCGGAACTGGCATTACGCTTATGGGTGCTAAACGTACTCCTATATCCATCGAGCGTGTGCTAGAGGCAATGGGTTTCGAATGTATCG
>CAZTBS010000108.1:0-2081 GCA_964612125.1 uncultured Leucobacter sp.
TTATTAAAGATAATATCGTAAAGAATATGAGTGATAAAAAACAGCTTCTTACAAAAATAGTAAGAAACTGTCCGTTTTTACAGTATCACTAATACAATATATCACAATCCTAAACAAAGCCATATCCCCACAGCTTTGAAAAGTATTATTTATTGAGTAGGTCTCCTGACTTATACATCAACATTGTTTTTTTTCCTTCCCAGAAATGATCCAGTGGCATACATCCAAAAACAATTCCGTATTTACAGTGGCGGGCCCGTGTGGGATTTTCACCCAGCTTCCCTATTCTCCTAATAAAAGGCACTCATAAAATATTGATATTTAATTTTCACATATATAAATACTAACACAATAAAAAAGCAAAGTCAATTTGTTGTTTTAATTCCTATTAACAATTGACTTTTTTCTAACATAATGCTAGAATACTTACATTATCAAGCTTTAAACTTAGAACATATCCCCTCAAAACAAAATGTTTACATATATTTATCACAAATTCTATGATATGCACTTTCTTGTATTTAATTTTCATAAATTATAATGAGAAGGATAATATATTATGAAAAATAATAATTTAAGTAGAAATCTACGGTATCAATTTGCTTTTATCTTTTTAATTAGTGCTTTTATACTATCTATTATCTGGAGTATAAACACTGGTACTGTAAATATATCTCCCAAGGAAATATTTGAAATAATTTTATTAAAAAAATATGCAGGAACAACTGCAAGCGATATTATTTGGAAAATACGATTACCAAGAATAATAACTGCCTCTATACTGGGTGGTGCTCTTTCTGTATCTGGATTTTTGCTACAAACTTTTTTTAGAAATCCTATCGCAGGACCCTTTATACTTGGTATATCTTCTGGTGCAAAAATGTTTGTTAGCTTTGTAATAATTATTGTAGTGAATTACATTGGCACTATATCATCTTTTATGCTTGTTTCTGCAGCTTTTATAGGTTCTATGTTTTCTATGGGATTTGTAATGATCGCCTCTAGAAAAGTAAGTAATATGTCCATGCTTCTAGTTGTTGGTATAATGATTGGATATATATGCTCCGCTATAACAGACTTCTTTATTACCTTTGCAATGGATACGGATATTGCAAATTTAACGGCATGGTCTATGGGAAGTTTTTCTGCTGCAAATTGGACTGATGTAAAGGCAATATGCCTCATTATATTTCCCTCATTAATTGCAATATTTGCACTTTCTAAACCCATCTCTGCTTATCAGCTAGGTGAAGGATATGCTAAAAGCATGGGCATTAATATTAAAGTTTTCCGATTGCTCCTAATCGTATTTTCTAGTTTATTATCTGCAACAGTTACGGCATTTGCAGGTCCAGTTTCATTTGTAGGTATTGCAGTTCCTCACCTTACTAAGTTTATAACAAATACTGCGAAACCCACTATTATTATTCCTGCAACATTCTTATGTGGTGGTGTATTTTGTACCTTTTGTGATTTAATCGCTCGTACAGCATTTTCCCCCACAGAATTAGCAATCGGTACTGTAACCTCTATCTTTGGTGCTCCCATTGTTATTTGGATTATGCTAAATAAAAATTTAAATAGAGCATAATATAGATTTTTAAAGGAAGATTTTTATGAAAAATAAGCTATGGAAACATTATATATCTTACGAAAAAATAAAGACTTTAATCCTTATTCTTATAATGATTTTATGTGTTTATGAAATGTTATCATATGTAGTCAATATTTATTCATCAGATCAATTGAATGAAGAAATAAAAGAGATCTATCAAGTAAATCAAGCAAAAGCTCTATCAGAAGTGAATTCAATAGAAACAAAAATTAATGAAGAAATTTCCCAGAGAATAGATCTTTTTAATGAACTTTCTAAAATAAACCCAGATATTGTGGCTTGGATTAAAATTCCTGATACAAACATAGATTATCCTGTAGTAAAGGGAGACAATAATTCTTTTTACTTAAATCACGACATAAAGAAATCAGCTTCTATAGCTGGCTCTATTTTTATGGACTATAGAAATTTAAACAATTCAAATGATATTAATAGAATTATATATGGACACCATATGAAAGATGGT
>CAZTBS010000109.1:0-2072 GCA_964612125.1 uncultured Leucobacter sp.
AGTATGCTTTTTGCTGTTTTGCCAGCGGCTAGTTTGTACTTCTTGTATTGCCTTACAGCAAAATGCTGAGGGTCTTTTTTTTCTAATGCTTCAAACATCAGGTCAACTGGATTTTGAAAATCCTCATCATCTTCACGCACCTCCGAGGCGTTTATAAATTCAATGAGGGTGGAAAAGTTTTGCTCATTTTCGGGAGCCTCAAAGTAAATGTAACCAATGAGTGCAGTATAGAGCAGGGTTTCAGCTTTGACCCAAAAGTCATCACCTGACTTGCCTTCGCCTTTGGTGTTGGCTATCAAAGTCGTGACGAGTTTCAGGATATCTTTTTCGCTTTTTATATAGGCGAAGGGGTTATAGCGCATGGACTTCTTGAAATTGATGGTGTTTAAGATTTTGATTTTATAGCCGTTACGAAGTAGCATCTTTCCACATTCCACTACAATGCTGCCTTTTGGATCAGTGATCACATAAGAACTATGGCACTGCATTAAGTTGGGCTTTAACCAAAACCGTGTTTTGCCTGAGCCAGAGCCGCCTACAATCAGCACATTTTTATTTCTTGCATGTTTTGGATTTTTGGGGCGACTCGACATGGTGAGACTTTCTGTTTTTGTCAGGATGACATTGTTGTGAAATAAGGGGTCTGCAAAAGGGCGGATATCCTCCGTGTTGCCCCATCTTGCCGAGCCGTACTCGATTCCTTTTCGATACTTTTTAGCGTTTTTGCCTTTGACATAAACCACAAGGCGAAGAACAGCACCGAATAGAAAGCCTATGAGCAGGTCTTGGGAGTGAAGACTTGGCAAGGGATTTTCAAAGGCTAGAGCAAAACCGTTTGTCAGGTTTAAAAACTTACTGGCAAAGTCATACCCTGCTGCAAACCGCCATGCCTGAGATGCTTTTGTAAAAAGCAAAGCTAAAACAAGGTATGGAATATTCAAAAGGAGCAGCCTTTTTGTCTTTTCGTTCATCGACTTTGCTCCTTCTCTTTGTTCTTGATCCTGTCTGAAACGGTGTTTTTAACAAGCTCGGTGAACTTCTTGAGTTGTGATAGCACAGACGGACGGGCTGCCTTTTTAACAGCTGTGGCAGTAAATTCAGTGAAAGCAGCAGTGATGGCATCGGCGTCTCTCCCTTTGAAAAACACAATGTACTTTGGTGGTATCACACTTTTGTCCTTTTGAACTGCAAAATCTACACCGTATTTTCTTGCCACTCGCTCAAAGCTCTTAATATTCTGATCCGTTATCTCAATGCTTGTCATGCCTTGATTTTGTTTGGCCAGAGATTTGACGCTCTGCTTGCCATGGGGAATTTTAGGACTGTCACGACTTCTGGCCCTATTTTTTTGAGATTCTAAATATTTGAGAATGGCTGTCTTTAGCTCTCTAGCGGTGAGCTTAGTAACATTGATAGCCAATGCCACTGTTTTATTTTCTACTTCTTCCTGCATGAGGTTGCCTCCTTTCGTGGTTTCTAAAAATATGAACTATGGCCTGCCACCAAAATCATGTTTCACTAGTGCAGTATAGTAATGGTCAATGGTGGATGGCGCATTAAAAAGGGTGGCAAGAAGGTAACGCCTAATATTGCGGATGTAAGTGGTATTCTTATCAAGGCAGAAAAACACATACTCGATATGCGAGCTATTTATCCGAAGAAGCTTCTCTTTGACAAGCTGTGCAGGATATTCTTCGCCTGCAATGTTGATTGTAGGCTTGGTCGAACATAATGTTTCCACCATGAGGTCAACAATTTCATCGAGGCGATCATCATTGTAGCGCTGACTGATGCACTCATATTCAAGGTTTTCCAAGACCATTTCTTTTACTTCTTGGGCAGTATCACATCCTATCTCCTCATATCCAATCCGTTTTTGAGGGATGTCTTTTATTGGATTAGGATTTGATTGATAAGGATTTGATGAATCAATATTTAATACATCAGGATTTAATGAATTAGTCTTTGATGTATTAGTATTTAATTGGTGGGGTTTTACCAAGATAGGTTCACCCAGTTTAGGTTTTTCCAATATAGGTTTTCCCAGTGTTGGGTTATCCAATGTTGGCTTA
>CAZTBS010000110.1:0-2029 GCA_964612125.1 uncultured Leucobacter sp.
AAACAGCCGATGCCTCTAGTTCCTGCTCAGTTAACCTCAAGCAACTCCTCAATTTCTGCCTTTGCAAGCTGCGCATTTTCTTCTGTGATGTCAACGGAGTTGTCCTCTTGTATAGTGCCGTACTTTGATAGGATTTGATTGCGCTTTGAGCTGAAAAAATCAAGCTCTGTCTGAACTGCACCTATTAGTTTTTGAAGTCGATAAGCACTAGAAAGGCCCATATCAGAGCTTGCAAGCTTTGTAAATGCCCCAACAGCATTAATGATTTGCCTAAGTATCATCTTTCCCTCCTAAAGTAGAAACCCATAGCCCTTAAGGGCATTGAGTAGATTGTTGTGCCCTGTTATGGTTTGAGCAAGGGTTGCACTTGTTGCGACTGCTGCCACTGTCTTTCTTGCAACGGGTGCAGTGCCGAAAAAGCCCAGTTTAGAGCTTGTAGTAGTACCAATTCTGACTGAAGTTACAGCATACAGATTGCCGACATATGCATAAGACCATGGATAGCTTGCAGTACCAAGATAAAAAGGATAGGTAGTGCTATTTACGCTTGGGCGAAGCTCTCTGCGGCTGTTAAACTGTACAAAGTAGGTCGAGGAATAGCCAATATTCACATAACTGCCACCCATAATTGTTACATAGCCGCCTTTGATATTAGTCTTGTAAAGCGTGCTAGTTTCATCACCGACATTAATTGTAGTGCCATAAATGGAAAGTGAAGTCGGATTTGCCGAGCTTGATAACTGGTCCTTTCCAATAGCGATAACAGGGTTGTTCTGGTTTCCAGTGCAGGTTATGACCGAGTATGTGCCATATTTAATGTTGTTTATTTGTAGATTGGTTACTGTAACCTTGGACGCATCAAGCGTACCAGTGGTGATGTTGCCGCCATTTATTGTAGTTTGTCCTGCAGCTGAAAGTGCTGAGAACGTCACAAAGCCAGTAAGATTAATAGCACTAGACACAAGGCTAATTGTTCTGTCTGTTAGCGTGAAATTGGCGGCTGATGTACCGGACTTAACAAGCCAGTCAATCTTGCTTGCGGTCTGTGAAAGCGCAGATACGCTATCCTCAGCGCTTGTAATGCGTACATCAAAGCCGCCGACTGTCAAGGATAGCTCCGTCATATTAGTTGAAACGGAGGTGACCTCGCCTGATAAGGTATCCACACGGTTTATCTGCTCATCGACAATCAAATCAATGCGGTCGGATTGCGCTTTTATCTGTGAGCCTATATAGGTTTCGGTTTCACCCTTTGTGTAGAAGTTTGAAAGCTCAAGCGTGAACGCTTCAAAGTCGAGTGTAAGTTTGGATATGCGCTTGCCCTGTATACTCACCACGACATTCGTGCCGTCTATCAGTCCGGTTAGATTTTGCACCACAGATTCAAAACCCTTAGCCGTTGCGGCAAGCTCCGCCTTGTTTCGCTGAGGATTATCGGGGTAGGTGACAAGCCTTGCCACTTGATGCTCAACCTTAACATTGCGCTTTCGGTCAATGAGCATCACCTTATCACCCACCTTAAAAGAGAGATGACTGTACTGTGAGTTTATGCTTGCAAGGTCAATGACATCAAGGGAATAGGTGCGGTTAGGCTTTGAGAGCACCTTTAGTTTTTCAATGGCTTCATCTTTAAGCTCTTGAGCATCGGTGTACCTTTCATCCTTCCATACCCTTGTGATGGTTTTGGAGCAGTACTCAATGTTCTCAATATAGCTGTTCCCGTCGTTTACGCTGTCAATGCGCAGTCCATCTGCGCCAATGGGTATAAGCCTTGTGCAAAAATCAAAGCTGTCCCCACGCAAAAATAACTGACTAATATTCAGCTCATCGGTGAAGTACACGCCCTTGTACTGATAAGCAGACAATTGCCGTTTAAGGAGGGGTGCAAAATTTGTTGGTCAACAGAGCAGTAAGAATCAACATCAAACAAAAAAAAGCGAGACAGGGCGGGCGTTTTGCACCCCCATGTCCGCTTTTCCCTTGTAATACAGGCTTTTCTGATAGGCAAAATTAAAAGGTAGTCAGTCAA
>CAZTBS010000111.1:0-2018 GCA_964612125.1 uncultured Leucobacter sp.
GGCGGGCAGACGATCCACTCATTGCTGCGCCTGCCAACCGGGGTGATCGCCGACCACGAGCTCGACCAACCCGCCGAGCTGAAGAAGATGCTCGCAGCGATCGACACCCTGGTGATCGACGAAATCTCGATGGTGTCAGCGGATCTGATGGACGCCATCGACCGCTCGCTGCGGCAGGCCCGCGGCAAACGGCACGACCCCTTCGGCGGCGTGCAGATCATCATGTTCGGCGACCCCTACCAGTTACCACCGGTGCCGCCGCGTGACCCGGATGAGCGCGCCTACTTCGCCGATACGTATCGCTCACTGTGGTTCTTTGACGCCAAAGCGTGGCTTGATTCCCCGATGACGATCATCGAGCTCGTCGAGGTGCACCGGCAGCGCGACGACCGCTTCAAGCAGATCCTCGGCGCCGTGCGCCACGGCGAGGTCACCGCCGACATGGCCGCCGAATTGAACGCGGCGGGCGCCCGGCCAGCCCCCGAAGACGTGATCACCCTCGCCACCACCAACGCCACCGTTGCCCGCATCAACGCCGAGCGGCTCGCGAAGATTTCCGGCACCCCGCTGAAGGCGGTCGCCGAGATCAACGGTGAGTTTCGCGAAAACACCTACCCTGCCGACGAGGTACTCGAGCTGAAGCCGGGGGCGCAGGTGATGTTTCTCCGAAACGACTCTGATGGGCGCTGGGTGAACGGCACCATCGGCACTGTGTCGCGCGTGGCGGGCACCGTGTGGGTAGAGGTAGGCGATGAAGAATTCGAGGTCGAGCCCACCACCTGGGAACGCTACCGCTACCGCTACGACGCCGACAGCAAGAAGCTCGAGAAAGAGGTCGTCGCGGAGTTTGAGCAATTCCCACTACGTCTGGCGTGGGCGGTGACCGTGCACAAATCGCAGGGTCACACCTACGATGCGGCGGTGGTGGATCTCGGCCCGCGCGCCTTCACGGCAGGGCAGACCTACGTCGCCCTGAGCCGGGTGCGCTCGCTCGAGGGGCTGTACCTCAGGCGACCGCTCGAGCCCCGCGACGTGATCGTCGACCCGAACGTCGCCCGCTTCATGCGTGCGCGGGTGCCCGCGGCGGGGTAACTCGCCCACTACTTGACGGTTTCCGGGTATTCGAGATGAAGAATCTCCGACTACTTGGCCGCTTGCGCGGATTTCGCAGCAGCCTTCGCTGCACGCTTCGACTCGCGCACCTTCAGAAGCGATTCAGGTGAGGTGATATCGGCAACACTGCGGTAACTGCCTTCCTCACCGTAGGGGTCGGCAGCCTCACGCCACCCTGCCCCAGCGAATCCGCATTGCTTGCCGAGCAGGGCCAGGAAGATACGGGCTTTCTGCTCGCCAAAACCAGGCAGACCCTTCAGTCGCTTCAGCACGGTGACGCCGTCGGGTTGCCCATCCTGCCAGATGGCTGCTGCGTTACCGCCCCACTCCTCTGCAATGATGCGCGCGAGCTCTTGCACCCGACCAGCCATCGAGCCCGGGAATCGATGCACCGCGGGTGACTGCTTGAAGGTGGCAAGAAATGCCTCGGGGTCAGCATCGGCAATCGCCTGTGGATCAAGCGTGCCGAAGCGATCAAGAATCTTCTTGGGGCCGACAAACGCCACTTCCATGGCCACCTGCTGATCAAGCAGCATGCCCACCAACAGGGCGAACGGGTCTGCGGTGAGCAGCGCATCGGCGGCGGCATCGTCGGTGAGGTGCAAGGTCATGCGGACAGTCTCTCAGGATCGTGGGCGCGGGGCCACATTACTCGGCGTCAGACTTGGTCTCGTGAGCCAGCTCGTCAGCGATCTCGGGAAGCGCACCACCCAAAATCGCAGCAGCGTTCTCCCCCGGTTCGAGAGATTCGACCCCGCTGAGCTTGCGTTGCAGCGCGCGGGTGCGTGTGCCAGCCTGTTCGACGGTGTTCTGCACGGTTTTCAATTGTTTGCCGACTTTGTCCCACACATCGCCGTACTTTTCGAACTCACTTTTTGCTGCGCTGAGCACCTTCCACACCTCGC
>CAZTBS010000112.1:0-1991 GCA_964612125.1 uncultured Leucobacter sp.
GGTATGAGGTACCTAAACAAAAGATCGATTTTTCATCTTTAAACACAGATGAAGCAGCACAAAGAGGTTATAAGTGGTTTCCATTTAATAAAGGCGGTGCTTTTAGAAAGTGGTATGGTAATCAAGAATATATTGTGAATTATCAAAATGATGGAATGGAGATGAAGACGAGTGTATTACAAAAATATCCTTATCTAAATACTCCTGACTTTGTGATTAAAAATACCAAATATTACTTCTTGCCATCTATATCTTGGACAGAGATAAGTTCTAATTATTTTGGCGTTCGATATTGTCCTCCGTGCTCAATATTCAGCAATAAGAGCAACTCAATTTTTATTAATGAAGATTTGTTACCATATTACTTGTCTTTTCTTTGCTCCAAGCCTGCTGACTTATTCATAAAAGCAATTAACCCGACTATAACCACGAATGTTGGTGATGTAGCAAAACTTCCTGTTATTTTTGATGCATCATATAGCAATCGCCTCACTTTATTAGCAATCGAGAACATAGAATTATCAAAAGTTGACTGGGATTCATTTGAAACCTCTTGGGATTTTATCACTCATCCTCTCATCATATATCGCAGCGGTGCTGGCTATGCCGATGAGTCGATGGAACAATGGCAGTATAGAATTGCGGATGCTTTCGATACTTGGAAAAACAATGCCGAATTGCAGTTCAACCAGCTTAAATCGAATGAAGAAGAAATCAACCGCATTTTCATCGACATCTACGGCTTGCAGGATGTACTAACTCCAGAAGAGGAAGATAAAGACGTTACCATCCGTAAAGCAGATTTAGGACGTGATATCCGCAGCTTTATTTCCTATGCTGTGGGCTGTATGTTTGGCCGGTATTCCCTTGACGTGGAAGGCCTTGCCTATGCAGGCGGCGAATGGGATTACAGTAAGTACCGTTCTTTTATCCCCGACAAAGACAATATTCTGCCTATCACGGACGAGGAATACTTTGAAGATGATATCGTCGGTCTGTTTGTTGCGTTTGTAAAAAAAGTCTATGGCGAGGAAACGCTGGAACAAAATCTTGATTTTATCGCCAAGGCTTTGGGCAACAAGGGTAATTCCTCTCGAGAGATTATCCGCAGCTACTTCTTGAAGGACTTTTTCAAGGATCACTGTAAAATTTATCAGAACCGCCCAATCTACTGGCTTTTTGACAGCGGCAAAGTTGATGGTTTCAAAGCACTCATTTACCTGCACCGCTATAATGAAAACGCCATCGGCAATCTGCGCATAGACTACCTGCACCGGATGCAACGTGTCTACGACAACGAGTTCGCCCGGATGCAGGAAACTATTGAAAATAGCACCAATGCCAGTGAGGTCACGGCGGCTGAGAAACGCAAGGAAAAGCTGGTGAAGCAGCTCAAAGAAACCAAGGAGTACGATGAGAAGATCGCCCACCTTGCCCTTGCCCGTATCCACCTTGATCTGGATGATGGCGTAAAAGTCAACTATGAGAAGCTCCAGACCGGCACTGACGGCAAGAAACTAGAAGTGCTGGCAAAGATTTGAGGGATCAATTTGCCAGATAAAATGAATATCGCGAAAATTGTCATTACTACAGAAGATGGGCAAAAAATCACGGCACAGTTGGAATTTTCAAACTCGCAATTAGTTATAAACGATGTGCTTATTTCCCCAATATTGCAAAAGGCGAATATCAAAAAAATCACCTCTTGCGACATTGTCCTTGGTGTGAATAACATTGCTGTTCATATTGCGGATTACACATTAACAGACACTATTTATTTTTCGGCATTTTATAATATGCCGTCGAATATAAGCATTTTTCAATCCAAAGGTACAAATGTACACATTGTAAATCAAAAGATTGACCTTATGCAATTGGACTGTCAAACTATTTTACTTGCAGATTGCCAAATTCGCCAATTGGACATTGGGTTATCAGAACACCATACGGCATTGATGAAATCCGGCGAAGCTAAAGATAATTCAATGCCA
>CAZTBS010000113.1:0-677 GCA_964612125.1 uncultured Leucobacter sp.
TATTTTTAATTGTTTCTAACTCTTGTTTTCTTTTGTTTTCTTTACTATTTAAAAACCCATAGAATAAAAATTTATCCGTATTTAAAGAAGAATCTACAAGTGCTGGAATTAGAGCTGTTGCTCCAGGTAAACACACTACGTTATACCCTTTCTCAACAATTTTTTTAACTAATATATTTCCTGGGTCAGATATTAAAGGTGTCCCCCTATCAGTTACAAGTGCCACTTTATTATTAACTTCCAAACATTTAATGATTTTATCAACATTTTTATACTCATTATCTTTATTATTAGAAACTAATTTGTTTTTAATGTTAAAATAGTTCATAAGTTTAAGAGTAATTCTTGTATCCTCAGCTAGAATAACCTCAACCTCTTTTAATATATTTATGGCTCTAAATGTCATATCTTCCAAGTTTCCTATAGGCGTTGGAACTATATATAATGTTGGTTTATTATCGTAACTATATTGATGCATTATTATCACCCCTTTAACATTTCTTCAATTGTAGAACTATACTTTCCGTTTTCTTCATATATATAAATTGGTTTTTCTATAGTTACATTATGGTTAGTATTTTTTGTAGCTTCTATGAATATAATTTCTCCAGACAAAGATTCCTTCTTTGGATAAATGGGAACAATTCTTTTTATTCCAAAGTTATATTTTTCTAATG
>CAZTBS010000113.1:687-1967 GCA_964612125.1 uncultured Leucobacter sp.
AATAGTACAAGTTTAAAAATAGGAGTTGTTACTTTTTCAACAAGTAGTGAAATAGATCCTGATACAGGATTTGTAAATCCAGGAACAGAAAATGATGCTCAAAAAGTTTGTGATTTTTCTAATGACTTAACAATATCCATCATTCTTGTTGATGAATGAATAATTGCCAACCTACCTTTGTTTTTTAATATACTCTTTGCACTTTTTACTATATCATCAATATTTATTAAAATTTCATGCCGAGCTATTGCTTTAATATCGTTTTTATTGATACTACTTTTGCCATTGTATTTAAAATATGGAGGATTACAAGTTACCACATCAATTGTCTCATCATTAAAGTAAGAAAAAGCATTTTTCACATTATCATTTATTAATTTAATTTGGTTTTCTAAAGAGTTTACTTTTATACTTTTTAACCCTAATTCATAAATTTCTTTTTGTATTTCTATACCAAAAATTTTAGCCTTATTTCTTACCGTTAAAATCAGTGGAATAGGAATATTTCCAGAACAAAAATCAACAATTTTTTTATCACTCACATTAATATGAGCAAGTCTAGCTAAAATAACTGAATCTAAAGAAAAACAAAACCATTCAGGATTTTGATAAATTTTTTTATTTTTATATCCTACTAAATCATTTATTACTTCCATTTTATTCCTTAATTATTTCTATAATTTTTTCATTTTTTATATTAACTTTATAACTACCTCTACAAGGCATAATAGATATTACTTTTCCTTCTCCTTCTTTTGTTTTAACAATCTCTCCTACCTTTGGTAATTGTTTTTTCAATTCTGCATAAGTATCATCTTCATATTTTAAACAACACATAAGTCTTCCACACAAACCATTTATCTTATTTGGATTAAGGGCTAATGATTGATTTTTAGCCATATTAATAGAAACACTCTCTATACATTCTAATCTTTTTTCACAGCATAATGTTCTTCCACAAATTCCGAAACCTCCAAAACATTTAGCTTTGTCTCGTATACCAATTTGTTTTAATTCTATTCTGTTTTTAAATTTTATACCTAATTCTTTAGCTAAATTTCTAAAATCTATTCTTTTTTCAGCAACAAATATAAATAACAATTGTTTTTTGTCTAATGTATAGTTAGCTTTTACTATTTTCATATCTAGCCCATTAGCTTTTACTATTAAATTAGCTTTTTTAATAAAGGATTCTGCTAATTCACTATTATTTTTATTAGTATCAATATCTTCTTTTGTAGCCAATCTTATTATTTCTTGTGGTTTAAATTTATTTTTTT
>CAZTBS010000114.1:0-1473 GCA_964612125.1 uncultured Leucobacter sp.
AAGGCGCAAGAGAACGCCCAAAGCAGTATTCGGGGAGTCCTGGATCCTATGCTCGCTGGTCGGCCTTTAAGCTTCATTTAAGAGAAGGTAAGGTGACAAGAATGAAGAAAATTGCTGGAATGATTGTTAAGGTTCTAGTTGTTATTGTTGTGCTTTACTGCCTAATCAACGTCGTTTTTCTCTCATGAAGATAGCGCCCATTGCTTAAAGGATTAATTTGCATAAAGCTATTGACTTGTACGTAACGTGCAGGTTTATGCTTCAAGAATAGGAGGCGATGCGTTTGAAAAAATTAAGCGAAGTTAGCAAATTGACAGGCATTACCAGACGCGCCCTACAGGGATATGAGGCAATGGGCCTTTTGCCGCCAACGTCGAAGACCAAAGCGGGTTACTGGCTATACGACGATGAAGCTATTCAAAAGCTGCTTATTATTAAGGTCTTTACCGAAGGCGGTTACAGCAGAGAAGAAGTAAAGACATTTTTCGAATCATCGTCAAGCGACACGCTTCAGGAATGTAACAACTTAATCAATTCATTAAACGCCAAAAAGCGTGAGATTGAGGGAATGATTAGAACAGTTCGATTTTTCAAAATTGAACGCAGGCTATCCAATCAGGCACAAAACGTTTTGGCCACAGTTGATCCGGCGCGTACCTATCGAGATCAGAGCTTTTCAAACTATCTTGAAGTGCTTTCAAATCGAATGTCGATGCTCCCAGGCGAGGTCGATGCAATCGATCTTGAGATGTATCTACTTTTTTGGTACAGCCTAGTTGTTGTAGGGCTTCTAAGTAAGTCTGGGGAGAAGAAACCCATTAAGGATGCCATTGATGAATCCTATGAAATATTTGTCGTATTGATGTTTACGATGGATGGCTTCGATGGCTCCATGGACAAGATGACCGAAGACGAAAAAGAGATTCTTTTCCAAGAATTCGTTATGGATTACTTAAAGGATGAAGGCATAAAGCAAGCAATGAACGATGCTTGTGGTGGAGACACATCAACAATAATTATGAATATAGTTAGTGAATGGAGAGATTAATGAAACGTTTAGGAATTCTTCTCGTCTCGATATTTATGGTTGGTCTGCTCGCAGCGTGCAGTTCACCAGAACAAAAGGCAGCTCTCGAGTCTTTTGATACCGAGAAAGCTCGCATCGAGGCCCAGGTTGCAACTCTTACCGAAGAAATGCAGACAGCTGATGAACTCGCAAAGTCTGAGCAAAAAGCGCTTGATGAGTCATTGCGAGCAACACTTAGTGAAGACATAAACGCAACACGCACAATAGCTGATGGAACCGATATTCCGAAAGCAAAAACTAAAGCGGAGGAAATCGATGAGCAAACAGCGGTGCTTAAAACAATTGACTTAACAGCAGATTTGGACAAACTGAAAGCTTCCGAAAAGGCTTTAAGCGACAGCATGAAACAGTATCAACTGGTTAATCAACCAAGTGCAGAGTATGTT
>CAZTBS010000114.1:1483-1945 GCA_964612125.1 uncultured Leucobacter sp.
AATGCATGCAGCGCATTGGTTATATCGACAACATAGCTATTCTTACCGAAGAGACTGACAACACTAATAACCTTGGTAAGGCAGGTTGGTATACCGGCAAGGTCGTATTTCATTCCACCAACGTTGAACACACGGGTTATGACAACGGTTACACAACGCTCGAAGCAATAGGAAACCCTGCAGGTGGCTGCGTGGAAATCTTTGCTTCAGAAGAAGACGCAAATCGCCGAAACGAAGAACTGAAAGGCATGGAGGGAACAGTTCGTAATCCAGGCGCACATCAGGTTATTGGCACTATCGTGATTCGCGCATCACAGGATCAAAAGACATCTACCATGGAGCAGCAAATTGTTGATATGAAAACCGAGCTTACTAGATTGGATGCATAGTAATGGATGACCCAGAAAGTGGCATGACCCCCTGAATCTGATCCAACCCCAGTGTTAGGAAATAGATAGAATT
>CAZTBS010000115.1:0-1939 GCA_964612125.1 uncultured Leucobacter sp.
CCGAAAGCAACAGCAGTGCTGCCAATATAAAACTCTGTTTGTTGGTGTTGCTCTTATTCATATTCATTTAATTTAGCTGTTAGCTATTAGCTATTAGTTGTTGGCTGTTGGCTGTTGGCTTCCCCGCTAAGGCGGGATCTGCGATTAGCTTCCCCGCTAAGGCGGGATCTGCGATTAGCTTTTGGCTGTTAGCTTTTGGCTTATAGCTGATAGTTGTTATTATTTGGTCCACGGAGGGGTATCACTCCCCGCCGTGGTGGGTTAAGGCTTTGGTTAAACCTTTAGTTTATGACAAGCTGGGCTTGTCGGAGTTTTAAGTTTTTGGATTAATTCCAAGTAACGTTTTGATTTACAACTTTCCAGTCTTCTACTTTCACCAATACATCCAAGAAAGCATTTTCAACTTCGTCGATAGTTGGGTTTCCTATACCTTTGATTAGGAGAGTGATGTTGTATTGAGTGTTGCGAAGTATTTTGCTATCTGCAGTATGTCCTGCATCATAAGTATAGCCTGCTTTGTTTACCCAAACTGGATAGTAAGTATATCCAGCAGCGTCTGTATAAAGACCTTCAGATACAACAGCATTACCTCCCTTTGTTGGCTTAGCTCTTAATACAATAAGCATTTGTTCTTTTGCTACTGTGCTTGTATTCTCATTTACATAGTAGTATGGTGCTAAAGTATTTTCAATTGGGAATGTAACAGTGGCATCTTTGAATGAACCTTCAACAGCAGCTCCATCAGCAACTTGCATATATGAATTTGCACTTGTTGGCCATGCTTCACCAAATAGGTAGGCAGCATTAGTAGCAAGTGAAGTTCCAAATAGTTTTGTTGTTTTTGGAACGTTGAAAATTGCAACTTGTGCATTGGTTAGAGCATCAAAAATTGCAAGCTGATCAGTTGGTAATGTTGTGTCTAATTTTGCATCCACAATAGCTACCCTTGCATTCACGCGAGTGATTTTTAGTGGAGTAGCCACACTATGCTCAGCTCCAGTTGGAGTTTGTCCTGCAGCATATCCGAAATAGTTTTGTCCAGCTACTAATGTTACAGGAGTTTCAGCCGAAGTCATCACCAATCCAGTAGTCATATTAACTGGCAAATCTTTTACTTTAGCAATAAGATCTGCTTTACTTGTCACAGCACCAATACCTCCATTAGCTACTACAACAATAGTTTTTGGTCCACTATGAGTTGTAATCTGTTTAACTTCGGTCACATTTGTGCCTGTCTCAGATTTATATCCGTCGGGCGATTCACCAGCGAAAATAAATACTTCCAATTGGTTGATTGCACTTTCAGCAACTAGTCCAGGAGCTAAAACTCCATCTCCACTCAAATCACCAGTAGCTCTTACGCCAGCTCCATTGCTCGAGGGTAGTACCTTGATTGATACTGTTGATTGAGCACCATCCACTTGTGGAGTATCCTCATTGTTACAAGCCATCATGCCAAGGGCAACTATTGCGGCTAAAAATAAATGTCTTAGTTTCATAATTTGAAATTTTAAATTGGTTTGTTTATAAAAATGTTTAATTGTTTAATCGTTTAATCAGTTAACCAGTTACTCACATAGATTCCATCATCTTCACTATTTCCTTAGCATTTTCGGCAGCGGTGTTGTCGCCTTGGGCTCCAGCACGCTCAAAAAGCTTCAGTGCTTCATCATATTCTCCTTTCATTGCCAGGGCAACGGCCAGGTTGTTCCAGGCTTTAGGATTATCGCTTAGTCTGCTTAGGCGCTTGTAAGCACCTTCCACGTCTCCATTTTCTATTGCCACAGCTGCCGCATTGATGTTCGATACAGGATCGTCGGGATACAAGCGGGCTGCCACATCAAACACTTCCTTATAGTTGTCGCTCTCCTTATCGTAGGTTTGCGCCACAAGGAACATTTCGTTTAAGCTCAACAGATTGGGTCGTGTTTTCACCAAT
>CAZTBS010000116.1:0-1903 GCA_964612125.1 uncultured Leucobacter sp.
GGGGCTGTATCAAAAGCCCCTGTTTAACGAATCGAGTTCGACTTTAGTCGGGCTCGATTCGTTTCACTTAGTTTTATGCGGACGAGACAAAAGCCGCGGGGCTATGCCCGGACCGCTTCCACTACCCTCATGATCTTCCTGATGTTATGCCCCATAGCTACCAGCCTGAACTCCAGTTCCGCTTTCTTCAGCCCTCGCAGCGTGAACCTCGTGAAGCCCATGTTGCGCTTTATGTCGCCGAATACCGTCTCGACGTCTACCGAGCGCTTCTTCCTGAGCCGAGTGCCTTCTTCCGTGCAAAGCATCTTGCTTGCCCGTTCCTTGAAGGCTCGCAGCTTCTCGTTGACTTGCAGCGTCCGCCCGTACTTGCTCTCGGGATTCTTTATGCACTTCTTACGGCTGGGGCAGCCCTCGCATTCGTTGCAGTGATACTTGCGGTAGGTAGTGAGAAAGCCGAGGTCGCTGCGTGCCTGCCTCGTCCCGACAAAGCCCAGCGAACAGCCTTCAGGGCACGTGTAAGCGTCGCTTTTCTCGTCATGGGACCAGTTGGCGGGTCTGAAAGGGTCGTTTCGCCATTTCTTGTTCTTGATCTCACGGTAGAACTCGTTGTGCTTCACATAGGCGTCGACATGCTGACCTTGCAGATACGTGTAGTTCTCCTCGCTTCCATAGCCTGCATCGGCGACGATGCTGTCTGGAGCGAAGCCGAGCAATTGCTTCAAGTGTTCGAGATGAGGGATGGCACAGGCCGTGTCCCCGGGACGGCGATGCAGCGTCGAGCATACGATGAACTGGTCGTATGCGCCTATCTGGACGTTGTAGCCGGCTTTGAGCTGGCCGTTGCCCATGTAGTCGTCCTTCATGCGCATGAACGTGGCGTCATGGTCTGTCTTCGAATAGCTCCGACGCCCATCTAGTATCCTTTTTTGCTCCTCGTACTTTTCCATCCTCGGCAGATAATCGCGCTCGATCTGGCGCGCGGCGCGCCTCAGTTCCTTCACCTTCGCCTTGTCATCAGCGTCTTTCGCATCCTTTTCGTCTTTTAACCTGCGGTTTATCTCTTCTGCTACCTCGCGTATCCGCTCTGAATCGATAGCCTGCGGTTCGTCTGGGGCCAAGGCTTCCTCTTCTTCATTCATCTCGTCGATGGCCGCAAGGTGGGCGTGCACCTTAAGCCTCAGCTTCTCGGTATAGCGGTCTGTCGACTTGCTCCAGACGAACGTGAACTTGCCAGCGTTGGCCTCGACCTTGGTGCCGTCGAGGAAATACGTATCCAAGTCGACCATGCCCGCGTCTGCCAGAAGGAGGATCACGCTGGTGAACACCTGCTCGAAGACCGGTTGGATGCGGGTCGAGCGGAAGCGGTTCACGGTGTTGTGTGTCAGCGGGCGCATGCCGGTGAGCCAAAACAGGTTCACGTCCTCGCGTGTGGCTGCGGCGATCTTCCTGCTGGAATAGATTCCCTTGGCGTAGCAGTAGAGGATTACCTTCAAGAGCATGAACGGGTCGTAGGAGCTGGTGCCGCCGCCAGGATACAGTTCGGTCAAGGTCTTGCGGTCAAGAGAGTTGACGATGGAGTCTACGACGCGAACCATCGCGGTCGAAGGAATCATGTCGGAGACATCGGGTGGAAAGAGCATCGGCTGATTCTGCATACAAGGCTTGAATACCGGTTCCGACATGGGGAAACTCCTCTCCATCGAGTAGGTACATTATACCATATCGGAAGTGTTTCCGCAGGTCAAATAGGCTTATTGTCTTCGTCAGAATCGATCGGGAAACCTAAGCGCTATAGCGTATCGAAGAGCAGCGCTTGCGCTGCGACACAAAACGAAAAGGAGCCGCATACCTCTTGACGAGATAGGCGACCCCTCGTTCAATTGGGGGCTTTTGATACAGCCCC
>CAZTBS010000117.1:0-1899 GCA_964612125.1 uncultured Leucobacter sp.
CATGGCAGCGTAATGTTTAACCGCCCGCCCACACACGGAAATCCTGACAGTCCCCACCCGCTCTGCCTCTTCCGGAACGATGACGAGCTTGCGATCGTCGACCTCGTAGCCAAGCGGTACAACCCCTCCCATCCACATGCCGCGTGCCTTTGAGGCCGCGATCTTGTCGCGAATGCGCTCACCGGTGACCTCGCGCTCGAACTGGGCAAAGGACAGCAGGACATTGAGGGTCAGACGCCCCATGCTGGTTGTGGTGTTGAACGCCTGGGTCACGCTGACGAATGAGGCGCCCTTCTTGTCGAGGATATCCACGATGCGGGCGAAATCGGCCAGGCTTCGGGTGAGTCGGTCGACCTTGTAGACGACGATGATATCGACATTGCCGGCGTCAGCATCAGCCAGCAACTGCTGAAGCCCCGGCCGATCCATCGAGCCGCCCGAGTAGCCACCGTCATCGTAGAGCTCAGGGATCGGTTCCCAGCCTTCGTGTGTCTGACTGAGGATATAAGCCGCACAGGCCTCGCGCTGGGCGTCGAGACTGTTGAACGTCTGGTCCAGCCCCTCCTCGGTGGACTTGCGGGTATAGATCGCGCAGCGACGCCGCTTGGGACCATCCTGCCTCATGAGGGTTCATGCAACTTGCGCTTCAGCCCAAAGAACCTTGGACCCGACCATGAAGCACCAGTGATCTCCCGGGCGATCTGGGTGAGCGAGGAATAACGTCGTTCCTCGAATTCAAAGTCCTGGTCGAGCACCGTTACGCAATGAGCTGTACCATGCCAGTGGCGGACCAACCGGGTGCCTGGTTTGAGTGAGCGGGCGCCTTCTACGTCTATGTCGCCCTCAGCCGAAAGCTGCTCGGCCAGGCGATCGAGCTCCCGCACTTTGGCGGGTGGCAAGCCTCCGTAGGCCTTTTCTTGTAAGCGCCATGCGACGCTGCGCATTAACTGGCTTCCGGTTAGCCCCTCGGGCAGGGGTTGTCCCCTGTGCAGCCGTCGCCACTCTGCTCGCAGCCGGGCCGGCGACATTGCCGCCAGCCCGGTGAGTTGCTCCCTGACCCGCGCCATCGTCAGCGCTCGATGCGCCAGGACGTCTCGCCGCTGGTGCGACACTCGCGCACGAGATCGTGGCCCCTCTTGCGCAAGCCAGTCATAAATGCGCGAGTGCTATGGGGCAACCAGCCGATCGCGTCCGTGATCTCAGCCAGCGTGGCGCCCTTGGGCCGGGACAGCAGCTTCTGGACCATGGTGGCTTTGGTAGGGCCAGAGCGGGGTGCGGTTTCTTTGACGGCAGCTTCAGGTTGTTCGGTCATTTGAGGTCTCCTGTGGGCGCCGACACTATGTCGGTCCCACTACCTCACGCTCCGTCAACCCTCAGGTTCGGAGCGACATGCGCAGATCTTTGGCGCACCAACAGCAATGCTCTGATCGCTGACGAAGTCGAATGGATTTTGCGCCATGCTGCGAAAGCTGCGTCTCGACTTCGTGACACCACAGAGGTGTCGTGTCGCGTATGGACGACGAAACACAGGAACTCATCAAACTGCTCTGCACCAGGATCGGCATGATCATGGAGGATGCCAGTGTTGTGGCGTTGACAATTGGCAGCAGGGATCGGGAAGCACGCTTGTCGGCCATTGCCGAGCTTAACATTTCCGCTGAGCAGATCGGCAGGCTGGTCAAGGCGATCCAATCACTGCTCCGCTAAGTCTGACATGTTGGGACGGTCCTGCCCTCGAGTGGACGGGACAGCGTAGCAGCATTCATCACGGTCGTTTGCCGGGCTGCCTGCGTCGCGCTTAAGATGGTGATCGAAATCGGATTCGAGTTATCGAAGCGTCGTGCTAGTGATCTGCCCCCTTCTGAGTGGCCCAATTTCTATTTTAGAATTGGTCACGAA
>CAZTBS010000118.1:0-1883 GCA_964612125.1 uncultured Leucobacter sp.
TGTTACCTGGATGGAACTTGGTTCCTCTCTGTCTAACGAGAATGCTGCCGCCGCTTACGAATTGACCATCCCCAATCTTAACGCCTAAACGTTTCGACTCGGAATCGCGACCATTCTTCGAGCTACCTACACCTTTCTTACTTGCCATGGAATACCTCCTTATATTTCAATCTAATTACTTTAATTTCTATTTACTATTTAGCAGCTTCAATCGCTTCAATAATCACTGCCTTTGTAGCCTTAGCATCGATTTCAATGCCGTTTGCCTTGGCATAATCAATAAGCTCAGCCTTAAGCATCTTGCTTAATGGCTTCTGCTCGGAAGATTCTGCCTTAGGAGCTTCTGCCTTTGCCTTAGCTTCTACTTTTGCCTTAGGAGCCTCCGGCTTCTTTTCTTCTTTTTTAGGTGCAGCCTTCTTTTCAGCTTTCACTCCGCCAATAGCCTTGATTTCAACCATTGTATATGGCTGTCTGTGGCCCTGTTTCTTCCTATAGTCCTTCTTTGACTTGTACTTGAAGATTATAACCTTCTGACCTTTTCCCGACTCAACAACTTCGCCTTCAACAGTAAAGCCTTCCAAATATGGAGTTCCCACTTTGATATCTGCACCTTCGCCTGCTACGAGAACCTTGTCAAATACAACAGCTTCTCCATCTTTAGCGCTCAGCTTCTCAACTTTTAGTTGGTCACCATTCTGTACTCTGTACTGTTTTCCGCCTGTTTCAATAATTGCGTACATTAATTCTTTTCCTCCTCAAACCAGTCTCGCCTACCGGGGCAGCTCACTTATATGCAAACATTTAAATAGCCCTTTTCGAGCGGCTCATACTCAATAAGTTTACTACAGAAAAAATACATTGTAAAGAAGTTTTTGTCTCTAAACCTTATATTTATCGGTCTTGGATGCATTTAATTGCCACAATTGCTAATTATAGTTTATCATTCTATAATTACACCGTCCGCATCGACAACTACATCATTCGGCATAATATCAGCGCCTTGCATTTGTGCTTCTTCTCTTTCTCTTCTGGAAGCTTCCTTCTCTTCTCTGAGCTTATTGAGAAGCTGCTGTTCTAACTCTTCAAGGAGTTGAGGTTTTCCGGCTATATATTCCTTAACATTCTCTCTGCCCTGGCCAATTCGCTCCCCTTGATAGCTGTACCATGATCCGGCTTTTTCGAGTAGATTGGCTTCTACAGCACAATCCAGAACATCACCGGCCTTGGAGATGCCTTTGCCATACATAATATCAAATTCTGCCTGTTTGAAAGGAGGAGCCACCTTGTTCTTTACGATCTTAGCTCTAGTCCTGTTCCCCAAGAATTGGTCGCCCATCTTGATACTTTCAATTTTTCTAACATCAATTCGCATAGAAGCAAAGAATTTCAATGCTCTGCCACCGGTGGTAGTTTCCGGGTTTCCAAACATAACTCCGATTTTTTCCCTTAGCTGATTTATGAAAATGATCGTTGTATCTGTCTTGTTGATAACGCCGGCAAGTTTCCTCAATGCCTGTGACATAAGTCTTGCTTGAAGACCCACAGTGGCATCGCCCATAGCCCCATCAATTTCATGTTTAGGTACAAGTGCGGCAACTGAGTCAATTACTACAACATCTAAAGCTCCGCTTCTAACAAGTGTTTCTGCGATTTCAAGAGCCTGTTCTCCATAATCCGGTTGAGCTACAAGAAGTTCATCCACATCAACACCCAAGTTTCTCGCATACTCGGGATCAAGTGCATGTTCCGCATCTATAAAAGCCGCTTTGCCGCCCTTTTTCTGGGCTTCTGCTATAATATGCAAGGTCAGTGTTGTCTTACCTGACGATTCGGGTCCGTATATCTCGACTATTCTTCCGCGAGGTACGCCGCCTATTCCGGTT
>CAZTBS010000119.1:0-1866 GCA_964612125.1 uncultured Leucobacter sp.
CATACTTTTACCCATTGTGTTTTCTACAATTACTCCCAAAAGCCTCATTAGATCATCAGATAAATAACGATTGTCTCCAGATACTAAGAGTTTACCAACAGCGTATTTATTTAAGATGTTTTCTGCCTTGTCAGCAAGCTCCTTTGAAAACATCGGCTCATCAACAAAAAGACCGTTTTTGGAAATAATATCGGCATATACATTTTGATTGTCTGTAAAATATTTTCGACGGTTTCCGCTGTCTGCTATGAAATTGTAATAGGCGGTTTCAGTTGTTTTATTAATCCAACTACGGCTATCCCATTCCGGGGTATGGTTCCAACCAAGCGGCAAATCAGCAGGACGAAAATCCTCATTTTTTATAGCAAGAGTGTTTAAAAATTGATAGTTAAGCTCAACCACGCTTTGACCTTCGGCTTTATCTGTGCCGGAGATATACAAGGCGTGGTTATATTTTTTGCACCGCATTAAATATTCACTCCACGAAAGTCCGTTGCTTTTCATCCAACCAAAGCCTTTAAACATACTCTTAGTAAGGATAATATCTACGTCTTTCGGCTCGTGCTTTTGACCGAATATATCCACAACATACGGAACATTGAGTTCTTTAAAAAGATCCGCAAAATCCACCTCATGAACAACACCCTTTATATATGGCATACGAATTTGATAGGAGTGGTGTATTTCGTCGAACCTATCCGAAAGGCGTTTGGAAAGCAAACCCTCACCGTCAAACTCTGTTATTTTAACATCCGATTTTTTCTCTGTGCGAGTGTATTTCCTCATTGGTTTATCGGTGCCGTCATCTTCGACAGTAATAATATCTGCATTTTTAATAATTGATTCAGGGTTATCTATCACAATAATCCGTTTATCACTTAAAAGGTCTTTATCATCAAACCGAGTGCCGTTTGTAAAAAGTAAAGCATTGTAGGCGTACAGCTTGCTTAGTTGACAATCGCCAATATTCATGCCCAGCATCATTCGCTCTTTAAGCGTGGTGTAAACATCTTCTCTTAAAAATGACAAACGATTATTGCGGCTCATAGAAGCAGAACGTTCAAAGGCAATATAACGATTATCTTTACCGCCGAAGTTGAGGATAATCCCCTCCGGTTTGAACATATCTTCTGCTATCTTTTGTTGCTCTAAGATTCTGCCTATTGGCTTACGGTCAAACACGCCAGAACAGTCGATATATACAAATACATCACGGAGCTTTTTACATGGATTCTCAGAAGTGTGAAAGTGCTCACCCTCTAAAATGCACATCGCTTGATAGAACATCGGGCAATCGTCTTGCAAGGTGTCAGTGCACAGATATTCCTTAGATGGGTCGGTTGTATCAAAGCTAAACTTGTATCCGTCATCTTTTTTTATGGCTGATGAAATAAGACTGAGTGCTGAAATTTCAGGGATTACATATTTTATGCTCGCCATAGCTTTCACCCTTTTATAAATTTAATAAAACTAGTATATCACAAGGAACATAATAGTTCAATCCGTTATTTGATAACTGCCCCCACAAATTTAAATTTATAAGTGTGCTATGTTGTCAAATTAAAAGAAACGGAGGTGAAAAATTATGCTGAAAATAACTTCTGAGCAGTCAAAAAAGGTCAATGCCTTAATTCGTAGACTGTGTTGTAACTACGATGAAGGCAACTGTCTGCCCCTTGACGATGGAGAAACTTGCAGATGCGTGCAGGAAAACTCTTGCTACAAAATTTTTTGCAATTACTTTTTAAAAGCAGTGCTCCCGTCAGACCCAAAGTTATATGCGGAAATTTTACAACAATGCAAAAATTAAATTGTCGGTAACCCGGCAGAAAGAAGGTTATTTATGAAAACATTAGAAAATTTCAA
>CAZTBS010000120.1:0-1545 GCA_964612125.1 uncultured Leucobacter sp.
CGGGCTTCTTGCAGCTGGATAAGCACGGTAAGCGCTTCATGAATGAAGACGTGCCTGGTCAGCAGGTAGAGAACCAGATTGAGCTTCTGAAGGACAAGACCTCTTATCAGATATGGGACGGTAACTGGAAAGAGCAACTACCTTTTATGCCAGCTGGACATGGAGTTGCATGCTACTATGACGAATCGCTGCCTAAAAATAATGCAACATACCGCAACTACAAGTCTCAGGCTAAGCTTGATGCTGCGGTGGCTGAAGGTCGCTGCATTAAGGCAGATACCATAGAAGCATTGCTCGAGGCTATGGGTGATATCGACAAAGAAACGGCGATCGCCTCCATCAAGCGCTACAACGAATTGGCTGCTGCGGGTAAGGATGAAGACTTCGGCAAGGTTGCCTCACGTTTATTCCCGCTCGGAACGGCACCGTTCTACGCGGTAAAGATGGAACCTGCGTTGATGCTTACCTGTTTGGGTGGCCTCTCTAGTGATGAAGAGGCCCATGTCTACAGCACCGAAGGAGACGTGATTGAAGGTCTCTATGCTGCAGGCAATATCCAGGGTGACCGCTTTGCTGTGCAGTATCCTATTAGCTTGAAGGGCGTTAGCCACTCGATGGCCTTGTTTTACGGCTATGTCGCGGGTAAGAATGCGGTGAAAGAAGTTTAAGGTAATTGAGAATTGCAAGACTTCTTCCGTGTACAGAGGAATGTCTGGGTGGTGTTTAAGGGTATACCTTCTCCCCTTGATGCGGCGCATTGAGGGGAGTTTTTCTTAGAACCGGTACTCGTTGCCTTCGGTGCCGACTCTTGCTTTGGGCGATGCTATACTGGGCGCTTGAAAGTAGGGGAGGCTAGTATGGCAAAAAGACAAGAAAGGCAACGGGCTTTAAGCCCTTTCGTTGCACTTGGTGGCCTACTGGGTGTGGTTATTTCGCTTGCCGACAACCCGATGAGTCTCGCTCCTTTCATGGGAGGAGCACAAGCGACACGCTGGTTTCTGGCAGCCACCATTACGGCATCGGCGCTCGGTTGTCTTGTCTTGGCGGTGTGCTCTCGTAAGCAGTTTAAAGGTGCTCTTCCTGTCGATGGTGGCGGGCTTGTCGCGTCTCTTGGATTATTGGTGGGTTGGGCTGCGGGTGCGACCTCCCTCCCTTTGGCGGTGGCAGCTGCTGGGGGTACGCTGTTTGGCGGTGGGCTTGCATTTTCTTTCGTGCGCTGGGGTGGTGCTTTCGGTGGCGAGCGGGAGCACGATGCCCTTGTTGATGTGGCTGGCGCCTGCTTCTTAGCAGCTTTATTGAAGGCTCTGTATTTGGCCCTGAGTGCCGTAGTGGCGTGGGCTGCGGTGCCCGTCTTAATTGCAGGTTTGATACTTTCATGCTTTATTCCTATGCCTGCCAATCTTGACTACTCCAAGGGTACGTGGAGCGATGCGACTCAGCGCTTACGACGGGCAGGGGTGCGCAATTGGTTGCCGGCAACGGGCTTGATACTCTTGGCTTACATAACTGCATCGGTTTGGGGCGCAAACACGGTGGGTCAGAGTG
>CAZTBS010000120.1:1609-1865 GCA_964612125.1 uncultured Leucobacter sp.
TTGGGGGTTGAGAGTTCTTGGGGTAGTACGGTTGGTTTCGCTTTGGGTGCATTTCTTTTGTATGTACTAGCTCGCAAAACGTCGCGTGGTGGTCTTCGCATGCTGTATCGACTGGTGCCTGTGGTGTTCGTGGCCCTCTTGTTGCTGGCTTGGCTGATGGCTTCTGTTACTGGTTTTTTGGGACAGTTTGCCTTCAACATACCTATTGGATGTGCCATGGCTGTTATGGGCTCGCTTTTATGGGTACGTCTCGTTG
>CAZTBS010000121.1:0-1386 GCA_964612125.1 uncultured Leucobacter sp.
GCAGGCGGCCCCGGACGTGATCCAGACCTTTGATGAGAAGTTGTGGGTTGCACTGGTTGATGAGGCCGTTGTCCCTGCTGACGGTAGTAGGCGGATTGAGTTTCGGATGAGAGGGGAGTGAGCGGAATTCATTTGCGCGGAATCAAGATCGCACTGTACTTTCTACTATAATTTACGAACATTAGAGGGTGTATCTCCGAAACAACTTACAAATGCTTTGTAAAAACTGTTGTAAGAAGAATAACCTACTGCTGCAGAGATTTCTGTAATAGGATCATTGGATTCTCTGATTAAACGATATGCTTCATTTAGGCGTAACACTTGGATGTACCGATTAAGATTCAAATCTTCTTCATCTTTTATTAGTTTATAGATGTATTTTTCGGAATAATGAAGTTCATCTGCAATTAGTCGGGCTGATAGCTTTTCGTCGGCAAGGTTATCTAGTATAAAAGCTTGAATTTTGTTTATTGGATCCGAATTTTTTTGAGGGGTTTTATAGGACAAAAATTTACCATATTCATCTAACAGGATATTTACATAAGAGCGGATGGTATCTTCAGCGTTATTTTCGAAATCACCATCATCGATCATACTGCAAGCGAGATCATTGACAAAAAACTCGGGTGTTTCAGTTTGGAGGATATTCTTCATCTGCTGAAGAATATCCGGAAGTGCTTCTTTGGAATAAGGTGTTGCAACGTAGTCATTTATATTTGACTGCAATAATTCTTTGGCGTCTCCTATTCGATCGCTTTTAAGCATTACAATAAGCCGTTTTTGTTCGAGATCAGTAAGGAATGGGGATGTAGCTCGAATATTAGTAGACGAGGCTGAAGAAGGATGAAAATCAGACTGTAGATACGCTGCAGGTTCGTACTGGTCCATGATATTTGCTGCAATGAGAACATTCTGTTGATTTTTTATGTTAGAAATCTTTTGAGATTTATCTTCTGAAGATTTCAGAGAGGACTGTTCAAGGGGAGTTTTTGAAAGCCATTCGAGGAAAATTATTGTGAGTAAGCTTCCTGCGGACAAGATTAAGAAAATGTATCCCAATACTCTGTTCGATAACGTTGCAGCATATATATTGTTAGCATCCTGTACCGTCAGTAGGGAGATTCCGTCAAAAAATTTCGAATGAAACGACTGATAATAATTTCCAGAAATTTTAAAGAAATCAAGTCTAAAAGCAGCAGTAATTTCGCTAATCGGTATGGTGGATGCAATCTCTTGGTTGGATGTTAATTCTGAAATTTCTTCCTTCATTGGGAAGAAAACACCATCCTTTACAAGATAAATATTTTTTCCTCCGGGAAAAACGGACGAGAGCAGGGTTTCTGTCAAAGCCTTATCTCGAAAACGAATGATTACTTCAGCTTCTGC
>CAZTBS010000121.1:1396-1856 GCA_964612125.1 uncultured Leucobacter sp.
GATTAGATTTTGAGAACCAAAACTCGAGGCTTCTTCTGTCTCTCTCGGGAAAATTCCAGCTATGCAATTATTACCAAGTTGTGAGCCTGTTCCACGAATTTGATCGAGTGCAATGTTGTAACGAGATTCGAACTCGGTTAATGATCGATATATATAGTCTTTGGTGATCACTAGATTAAGATCTCGTAAAACCAAATAGACATCATCTATGAGAGTATCTGGTTGGGTTGCGCGTACCACTTGATCTTTCATTAGGCCTGCATAATACACCAGACCACTTTCTGGATTTTCTCGCATGAGAGTAAGTGCTTCACTGTGGACTAATATAGAGCTGATCGATTCGTATTTGTCTCGCAAATCAATTACTTGGTTTTTTAGGTTAAGTTGAGCGAAATGAGCAGGTTCACTCATAAAACGTTCTGTTTGCTCAACCTCCTTGCGTAAAAAGAATACCATCACT
>CAZTBS010000122.1:0-1845 GCA_964612125.1 uncultured Leucobacter sp.
ATCATATTCATCTCTCATAATCTCACCTTTTCGAGCTAAATAGACGGGTAAAAAAGCCCGCTGATTGCTCCGGCTCCATAAGCTGTTTTTGAATCGTCCCGGCATGAAGGGCTTGCGCCTGTAAAATACCAGCGTTTACTTCTTTTAGCTGCTGAAGCTGTTCTTTGATGATTTCGTTCTTGCGGTCTAATTCCCTGTTCAGAATATCAAGCTGCTCCGCATAGCTTTTGCCATTTAGCTCCTTTTCAAGTTCCAGCATCTCTATTTTGTGCTGCAACTCTAGCAGTAACTTATCCTTGTCGGTTTGCGGTAAGGTTTGCGGTAAGGTTTGCGGTTCTGTTACCGCTTTTGTTTGCACCAACGTTCTTAAAATGGCCTGTCCGCTTGGGTCTATCATAATTACACGGTTTGCACCTGTTACCACGCTGGTTTGCGGTAACTTGTCCAAATGCCGCCTAATTGCTTGCTTGCTTACGCCAAGTTCATCGGCTATCTCTTTTATGGTTGTGACGCACCCCATGCCTAAAGGCAGGGGCTTCTCGCTCGATAACCCTACTGGATTAAGCATAAACGAGCTATCCCCGTGCGCCCCACGGTTCTTTATTTTATTGGACAAGCTTTATACCCTCGTTCCTAATATTTATAGCCGCGTTTAGGTCGCGGTTATGATGCGTACCGCACTCACAGTCCCACTCTCGGTCTGCAAGTGTAAGCATAGAGTTTATCGCTCCGCAAACAGAACACATTTTGCTTGATGGAAACCATTTGTCTATCTTGATAAATGCTTTGCCTTGCTCTGCGAGCTTATAGGCCATGAATGTTTTGAACATACCAAAACCGTTATCGTTTGTAGATTTACCAAGCTTTAACGAGCCGGCCATTCCTCGCAGATTAATATCCTCAACACAGACAATATCCCACTCGTTTGCGAGCGTTCTACTTTGCTTATGAAGCCAGTCTTTGCGGCAGTTCGCAACTCTTTCGTGCATTACCGCAATGCGCTTCTTCTGCTTTTTGTAGTTGTTACTACCGCGCACCATGCGGCTAAGTTTGTGTTGTTCCCTGCCCAAGTTTTCTTCAGCTTCTCGGTAGAAATGGGGCATGTCCGCTTCTATGCCTTGACTATCAACATAGAAGTGGGGACTGCTGTAATCTAATCCAAGGGCTTTATCTGGGCTTAGGTGGCGTTGCGGAATTTCGTGTTCGTATTCGGTAAGAATTGACACGAAATACCTACCGCTCGGCGACAGAGAAATGGTACACGATTTAATTGTGTGGCCTTCTGGAATTTGACGATGTTGCTTTACACGCACAAGACCAATTTTGGGCAACTTGATATATTTACCATCAATGCGAATGTTGTTACCTTGGTTATTGGTTGTGTACGAATTCTTGCCACTATGTTTACTTCTGAATCTTGGAAAGCCAACAGACTTATCTCGAAAGAAGTTATTGTACGCCGTTTGTAGTTGTATTTGCGCATTGGCAAGAGCAAGGTTATCAATTTCGTAAAGCCACTCGTATTCTAGTTTCCATTGCGAATATGTTTTAGGTTTGTTTGATTTGAGTGCATCTTTGTCGTCTTTGTATTGCTCGTACAGGCTGATTCGCTCGGCAAGCATATGGTTATAAATGAAGCGCACAGAGCCAAACGCTTTTGCGAAATATTCTTTTTGAGTTTTGTTGGGTTCTAATTTAAATTTGTACGCTTTGTTTGGCACTGTATCACCTCCTTTTATTGCTCGCCCTTGACCCCATAACTAAAGTTAGGGGATTGCGGGCGAGATCTGTTCATCTCTCATAATCTCACCTTTTCGAGCTAAATAGACGGGTAAAAAATCCTGC
>CAZTBS010000123.1:0-858 GCA_964612125.1 uncultured Leucobacter sp.
CGACCGGCTGGTTCTGGGGCTGTAGGCGTCCCTCAGCTGGAGGCGCGGGCGTCGAGCACGGCGTCGGCGTGGCGCATCTCGTCGTGGCGCATCTCCTCGATGCGCTCGGCGACCCGGCGCAACCGCTCGGCGCGCTCCACCTGGAGCTGGGCGTCGCGGATCAACTCGTCGTAGATGGCGGCGCGGCTCACCCGCGCGCGGACGATCTGGGCCTCGGACATCGTGCCCTGACGGCGTTCGAGGATGTCATTGCGGCCCTCACGGATCTCGACGGCCTTCTCCAGGGCCTGCTCCAGCGCAGCGCGCGAGCGGGCCTCGTGCTCGTCGAGGCGTTCGAGGGTGGTCTCCAGGGAGATCGTGTCCATGTGCTGGGCCCAGAACAGCAGCGGGTCACGCGAGGGCAGGTACGCGACGGGCTCGTTGCGCCAGTCGTCCAACTCCGCGCGCCCCTGGTCGGTGATCGCGTAGACGACGCGCCGACGGGCGTTGGGGCAGTTGTCCTCGTCCTCGGCCTCGACCAGGCCGGCGGCCGACCAGATGGGCCCCAACGAGTCCATGCAGCGGAAGGCGAGGTCGTACCCGCTGGCGGGCTCGACGTCGAGGAGGCTCAGGACGAGATGCTTGGTGGACATAGCGTCTTTCGGGGCACGGGGTGAATGGTTCGCAGAAGGGGGCGCGCCACACGGCGCACCCCCTTCCACGAGGTCCCGGTCATGGTACCGGAGTGGGGATCAGGCCTGCTGGATGGCGGAGACGTCCAGGCTGATCTTGATCTTGTCGCTGACGAGCACGCCGCCCGCCTCGAGCGCCGCGTTCCAGGTCAGGCCGAAGTCCTTGCGTGCGACGACGACGGAGCCC
>CAZTBS010000123.1:868-1844 GCA_964612125.1 uncultured Leucobacter sp.
CTTGCTGCCGCGGTGGTCGACCTGCGTGCCGGCGAACTCGGCCTTCAGCGAGACGGGGCGGGTCGTGCCGCGGATGGTGAGGTCACCGTTGAGCGTGAACTCGTCGTCGTCGATGTCGGTCACGCCGGTGCTCACGAAGGTGATGGCCGGGTTGTTCTCGACGTCGAGGAAGTCGGCCGAGCGCAGGTGCCCATCACGGCCTTCGTCCTTCGTGTCGATCGACGTGACGTCGACCGACGCCGTGACCTTCGCGTCGAGCGGGTTCTCAGGGGCCACGAGCGTTGCGCTCTTCACGCCGAACGTGCCGCGCACCACCCAGTAGTCTTCGGGGACGAACGCCTCGCGCTCCTTCTCGCGGTCCACGATGAGCTTGAGCGTGGGCGTCTGTACGCGCCCGGAGGACAGCACATCGCCGAACGGCCGCTTGGTCTGCGTCTGCAGCGCGAGCGTCAGGTAGCGCGTGAGCACGGCTCCCCAGATGAGGTCGATGTCCTGCCGCGTCTCGCCCGCCTGCGCGAGCTCCTCCGAGAGCGTGTCCTCCTCGGCGAATGCGCGCTCGATCTCGTCCTTGGTGATTGCCGAGAAGCGCACGCGGGTGACGGGGACGTCCTTGTTGACCGAGCGCACCACGTCGCGTGCATCCGCGCCGATGAGCTCGCCTTCACGGTCGAAGTCGGTCGCGATGATGACCTTCTCCGCCTTCTTGGCGAGGTTCTTGATCGACTGGATGATGCCCTTCTCCTTGGGCACCTTCTCCACGTGTACGCGTGTGAGCACCGGAAGCGTCTCGAGACGCCACTTCTTGAGGTCGACGCCGCCCTCGGCCGCAAGCACCGACTCGGCGCCACCGGCGAGCACGCGGGGGTCCGCGGCCGCAAGCTCTCGAACGGCCGCCTCGTCGAGGACCGGCGCGAAGTCGACCTCCATGATGTGGCCCTTGAGGCCGATGGAGATCCAGTCCTCACCGCTGCGGCGG
>CAZTBS010000124.1:0-1828 GCA_964612125.1 uncultured Leucobacter sp.
TGACGAGCCGGTTACAGTTGGCGCTATCGTCAACGACCCTATCAACGGTGCATATGCTGATTTGATGAAACTACAGGCCTTGTTTATGGAAGATGATATCAGGGGCGGAGTGCTCATATTGCCCACCGCATCGTGCGGAAGGCAATATGCATCGAATGCGGCAAGTATGGAACGGCTGGTTCGTGAACTTGATATTTTTAAGCAAGTAATCACGATGCCACTTGTGGTTGTAGGATTTGAAGAATAAGGGGGACATGAGCTAGTGGATGCTGTAGAATTGAGCCGATATGGCTATTCTTTATTGAAAAGAAAAGAAGAAATAACTCAGAAGATGAGCCACCCGGACATGTATTTCCCGATGGAGTTGATGGGAAAACAGGCAAAGCTGAGATGTGTTTCTGTACGCATTGAATTACCTGTGTATAGACTGGCTAATGGGCGCACAAGAAGTTTGCAATTGGAGTATCTTGCCTTGAATCCGGACAAGCCCAAAGACCTGTTTACAAAGGACCACGATTCTTTTGCAGCGCAATATGCTCAACACCAACTATTGAAACAGCTAGTCAAAGAAGAGGACCTTTTTGACGCATTCAAAAGCGGCGAACGAGAACAAACAGAGCCAATAATTTGTACAGACACAGGTGTGGTAATAAATGGCAACAGGCGCCTTTGCGCATGGCGTGAACTCTATTACAGCGATCCTGTTAAGTACAAGTATTTTGAAACAATAAGCATTGCAGTGCTAGAAGGCTGCGATGAGAAAGCTATTGCTGACATTGAAAAGCGCTTGCAAATACTTAAAACAATGCGGGCGGAGTATCATTGGCACACGAAAGCGCTTATGGCAAAAGAAGACTTTGAACATGGCTACAAAGAAGCTAGTGTTGCCAAGTCTTTTGACTTAACTATCAAGCAATTAAGAACTCTAATTGATGCCAGAGATTTTGCGGCGCAATACCTTATAAGCAAAGACCATGAGAACCAATGGTCCATTGTAGATAAAAAGTATTATGCATTTGAATCGATTGTAACTGGACGTAGCAGGATTCTCAATAAAAACGAAAGAGAATTATTTGAAAAGCTCGCGTTTGATCTCATCAGTGACAGCGCCGATGAGGTAGCAGACAAGCCAAGCGGGCGCTTGTACTCGATGATAAAAGATTATGCTGATAACATCCATCATATTGCTGAGCAACTATTTGAAAAGTTAGACGTTGGGACTACTCAACCTGAAGGTGTCGAGCCTGCAATGGGCATTGATCAGACTACATCCGTTGGACAAGACATAATCGGTATTAGCTCTGACGCCGCATCAGCAGATGAAACACAAGGAACTCATGTCGATATTTCGACTAATGAAGCTACGGATGAAATCGTTGATTCTGATCTTGATCTGCTCACTGGGGGTGAGCCCGTTGCGGTTGATAAGGCTAGCGTCGTATCAGCAACAATTGAAAGTGGTGCAGACACAGCCGGTATTCATTCGACAATTAAGAACATTATTGTCACTCAAAAAGAACTTCAGGACGAAAAGGACCGGGCAGCATATTTGGTTCACACGCTGTCGAAAGTGTCTGGCGAATTGCAATCAGCAATTTCCAACGGACTGATTGACAATGTTTGCCTTGAAGGAGTTGGCCAGCAACTAGATTCAATTCGCGAGAAAATCAACCGCATACAAGAATGGTTGGATGAAAGAAAATGATTATACATATTGACTACAACAACACACTTCGAATGGCCATTCTCTTTGTAGAAGACAAAAGTGAATGGTTGGACGAAAGTCATAGAATTAAAAGTGGGAGGACCGGTATAAGTGCCGACTCTA
>CAZTBS010000125.1:0-1807 GCA_964612125.1 uncultured Leucobacter sp.
TCGCCCGGCGGCGCCGCCAAGGTGGGTGTCTACGACTTCGATCACCCGATTATCGCGGCGCTCCCGCCGCAGGGAGAGTAGCGTGCGCGGGCCGCTGCCCGACTACCCCTGGGACGCCATGGCGCCCTACAGTGCGCAGGCCGCTGCGCACCCGGGAGGCGCCGTGAACCTGTCCGTCGGTTCGCCGGTGGATCCCTCGCCCGAATCCGTGCGAAACGCCCTGGCGGCCGCCACCGACGCGCACGCCTACCCGGCTACCGCGGGGTCAGCGCAGCTGCGCGAGGCGATCGCGGAGTGGTATCTGCGACGCCGCGGCGTCAGGGTTGCGCCCTCCGCGGTGCTGCCAACCGTCGGCTCAAAAGAACTCGTGGCGCTGCTGCCGTTCTTGCTGGGCATCGGCCCGGGGGAGGCTGTGGCCTTTCCGCAGGTGGCATACCCGTCGTACGAGATGGGCGCGGCGCTCGTCGGTGCCGACGCGATCGCTGCGGACGATCCGGCAGAGTGGCCTGAGCATACGCGTCTGGTGTGGGTGAACTCGCCCAGCAACCCCGACGGGCGTGTGCTCGATGTTGATGCGCTGAGCGCAGCGGTCGCCCGCGCCCGCGAAATTGGTGCGGTGATCGTCGGAGACGAGTGCTACGCCGAGTTCGGTTGGGACGCGCCTTGGAATGGCGAGCGCATCCCCTCGCTGCTCGATCCGCGCGTCGTTGGCGACGACCACACTGGCGTGCTCGCGATCTACTCGCTGAGCAAGCAGTCGAATCTTGCCGGGTACCGTGCGGCCTTCTTGGCCGGTGACCCGCAACTGGTGGATCAGCTCCTCACCGTGCGCAAGCACGCCGGGCTGATGCTGCCCGCCCCCGTGCAGGCCGCCATGGTGGCCGCGCTCGGCGACGACACACACGTCGACGCGCAGCGTGAGCTGTACCGTGCCCGCCGCGCGGTGCTGCGCCCCGCACTGGAGGCTGCCGGATACACCGTCGAGGGCAGTCAGGCTGGTCTGTACCTGTGGGCGACGCGCGGCGTCGACGCCTGGCAGAGTGTTGCTGAGTTTGCTGCGCTGGGCATCATCGTGGGCCCCGGGCACTTCTACGGCGATCACTCGCCCAATCACGTGCGTCTCGCGCTCACCGCGAGCGACGCCGACGTCGCCGAAGCTGCGCGGCGCATCGCGGGCGCATCGTAGGCGTTTCTGCGCTGCAAGTTCTGGTTGCAGGCGGGTGTGGTGATCCACCGCAAAAACAATCGCGTAGAAATTACGCATTTGTTTTGATGTCAAGATAGTCTGAGTGACGGCGATTCCCTCGGATTCGCGGAAATACTGCCGCTCAGCGGCTAAGCTTGTACAGTGCCGTGCCCCACATCAGGTGCCCTGCACCCACACCGACCCCACGAGGAGACGACGTGACCGAATCGACTCAGGGCCAGAACCTTGGCACCGCGAAGCTGACTGTGAACGGACGCGAGGCCGAGTTCCCGGTGCTGGCCGCGTCAGATGGCAACTCAGCCATCGACATCAGCACCCTCACCCGCCAGACCGGTCTCACCGCTCTCGATTACGGCTTCGTCAATACGGCCTCGACGAAGTCGGCGATCACCTTCATCGACGGTGAAGCAGGGGTTTTGCGCTACCGCGGCTACCCGATTGAGGAACTCGCCGCAGGCTCGACCTTTCTCGAGGTGGCCTACCTGCTGATTTACGGCGAGCTGCCCACGAACGAACAGCTGGCAGCCTTCGATGGCGAGATTCGTCGCCACACGCTGCTGCACGAAGACATGCGCTACTACTTCGAGGGCGTGCCTCACA
>CAZTBS010000126.1:0-213 GCA_964612125.1 uncultured Leucobacter sp.
GAAACCATTCGGAATGATGGAAATGATATCCCGCGTGCGCGCCGTTTTGAGACGAAGCGCATCATCTGAATCTTCAGTTCTTCATATGGGTGATATAGAACTCAACAAGTCGGAGCATATAATAAGATCTGCGGGAAAAGAAATAACTGCGACCCTAAAAGAATACGAACTGCTTTTATTGTTCATGAAAAATCCGGGGAGGGCCTTTACGAG
>CAZTBS010000126.1:223-1159 GCA_964612125.1 uncultured Leucobacter sp.
CAATCATACGCCCTGTCATCTGCGTCACTGTCCAGTCGATGTCCACATTGCCAGTCTGAGAGCTAAGCTTGGTCCTTCAGGGGATCTAATCAAAACAATACGTGGAGTCGGATATCGAATGGAGGATACGAAATGATAAAAAAGAAAATTTTCAAATCAATAATATTAACTTCCATGATAGTTTTTGTCGCATCTTTTGCCTTGATCATGGGTACGCTGTACGAACATTTTTCTGATGTTCTTCAGTATCAGCTTAAGAATCAAACTATCCTGGCCGCTCATTCACTGGAGAATGAGGGAGAAAAATATTTCGAAAACCTGAAAGATGCAGATGTCAGGTTCACTTGGATAGGCACGGATGGAACTGTTCTCTATGACAGCAATACGGATTCTTCTAAACTCGAAAACCATATGCAGCGCGAGGAAGTCAAAGAGGCACTTGCCGAAGGCTATGGTGAAAGCAGGAGAATGTCCAACACTGTGATGCACAGATCGTTTTACTGTGCGACCCGTATGGATGATGGCACCGTGCTCAGGCTTTCCATGAATCAAAGCACCGTAATACCTCTTCTTCTCGGACTTCTGACTCCAATTCTGTGGATAATGATTATAGCAGTAGTTATTTCAATTATCCTGGCGAACAGATTTTACAAAAAAATCATTGCGCCTTTGAACGACTTGGATTTGGATCACCCTATAGAGAATGAGGGGTATGATGAATTGGCGCCTCTTCTCTCCAGAATAGATTCTCAACAAACGGAACTCAGGGAACAGCAGGCGGTACTCGATCGAACGGAACAGATACGCAGAGAATTCACAGCGAATGTTTCTCATGAGCTAAAGACTCCGATTCAGTCAATCTCTGGGTATTCGGAACTGCTTGCCGGCGGAATGGTCAATGAGGAAGACAGACAGAAATTTGCCGGTAAGATTTAT
>CAZTBS010000126.1:1169-1791 GCA_964612125.1 uncultured Leucobacter sp.
GGAGTCAATTAGAATGAACAAGCTGGTAGAGGATATAATAGAACTCACGCATTTGGATGAAGGGGGAGGCGACATGAAACATGAAACCGTCGATCTTGATGCCCTAGCAAAAAAAGTCGCTGAGAACATGCAGAGCTTTGCTACAAAAGCCCGAGTGAGCCTGGATTATTCCGGTGAAAGTGTAAAGATAAACGGAATCCCAAGTCTTTTGGAATCTCTTGTCTCTAACTTGTGTGACAATGCTATTAAATACAATCAGGCAGGCGGAAGCGTTCATGTGTCGCTAAGGTCTTCAGAGAAAGGCGCTGTCCTAACTGTAGCAGATACCGGCATTGGAATCTCCGAACAAAACCGGGCCCGCGTATTCGAACGTTTCTACAGGGTCGACAAAAGCCGTTCCAATGCAGCACAGGGAACCGGACTTGGCTTGTCGATAGTCAAGCATGTAGCTCAGATTCACGATGCTGCTATTCATTTAGAGAGTGAAGAAGGTAAAGGCACCACGATCACCGTAGAATTTAAGAACTGATTAGATTGATCCTTATACCATCAAAAAAAGAGGCGTGTTTGCAATAAACATGTCTCTTTCATTTTGTCATAGGGCCGGAGAGAGGCTCTTTTT
>CAZTBS010000127.1:0-1534 GCA_964612125.1 uncultured Leucobacter sp.
AATCCAGAACAAATTTTTGAATCTTTCTATTCAAGTAAAAACAACAGCATGGGTATTGGCTTAACTCTGTCTCGAAGCATCATTGAAAACCATCATGGTTATTTATGGGTCTGTGAAGGTGAGTCTGGTGCCATTTTTAATATCTCTTTAGCAGCACAGGAGCGTGCAAAATGTATTTAACTAATTCTCATGTTCCCGAGCCCATTGTGTATGTGATAGATGATGATCAAGACATTTGTAATTCACTCACATGGTTGCTTGATTCAGTGCAACTCGAAACTAAAACATTCAATAGTGCTACTGAATTCCTGAATTTTCAGCGCCCGCAAACGCCTGCATGTTTAATCCTTGATATTCGTATGCGAGGGATGAGTGGCTTGCAACTACAACAACAATTGAATCAACAAAAAATCCGTATGCCAATCATTTTCATGACTGGTCACGGCGACATTCCAATGTCGGTCAATGCGATGAAAACTGGGGCATTTGATTTTTTAGAAAAACCTTTTAATCCACAGCATATGCTTAATCAAATCCAAGCCTGTCTGCAACTTGCTGAACAAGACTTTATTGAAGAAGAAAAACGTCAAGAACAGATGATTAAATTGAAATCTTTATCACCAAGAGAAAGTGAGATTATCAATTTATTGGTCGATGGACTTTCGAGTAAACATATCGCACAAATGTTGAATATCAGCCATAAAACAGTAGAAATTCACCGCACTCATATTCGTCAGAAATTAGGAACTGAATCTATCGCACAGATCGTCAATATGGTCTTGATGTGTCGTGATCGCTCAATACCGGCGATGGGTTAACCATCGCCTGAGCGAGAGAAAAATGATATCTTCGATTAAAAGAAACGATCAAAATGAATTTGTTGGTGTGGAATACCTACTTGATGGGCCAATTGTTCAATTGATTTCACCATCGGTGGCGGACCTGCACAATAAATTTCATGCTCAATCAAATGTTCTCCTAATACATCTTGAATCACTTCATGAATAAACCCCGAACGGATACCTTCAATGAATTGAGAGGAGGTTGCAGGTACATAATTGAGGCGTTCCCCTAATTCTGTCCAGTCACGTAATTGATTTTCAGTAAACAAATCACGTTGCTCACGTCCACCATGGAAAAACCAGACTTTGTGATGTTGTAAATGTGGATTGACTGCAACGCCACGAGCAATCGCTAACATGGGGGCAAGACCTGAACCGCCTGCCACACAGACAATCGGACGAGGTTGTTCTTGTAAATGTGCTAAACCGTATGGGCCATCAATTTGAATATCGGCCTTTTCACGTAACTGTTCATCAAATAATAGATTGGTCATTTTACCATCAGGAACACGGCGGATTTGGAAGACCCATAATCCATCATCATTCGGGAGATTGGACATCGAATAGGCACGAAGTAACTCTTGATTCACCCAAACCAAGGCATATTGTCCTGGGATAAATTGTGCAGGTTCATCGGACTGCAAATGCACTTCCAAAATCTGCTTGTATATGAATTTTATATACTGTACTTG
>CAZTBS010000127.1:1544-1778 GCA_964612125.1 uncultured Leucobacter sp.
TCACCAATTGCACATGTTTAAGCTTCACTTTTTGTAATTTTGGAATCACTTTGGGTACGCATTTTTCATCTAAACGAAGCTTAATCACGCAATCCGATTTAGGACGACATTGACACGCCAGTAACCGACCTTTACGTTTATCACGATCGCTTAATCCAGGTGCATCTGCCCATAAATTTTCCACTTCGCCTGACAGGACTTCGATTTTACACGTTCCGCAACCACCCGCATTAC
>CAZTBS010000128.1:0-1759 GCA_964612125.1 uncultured Leucobacter sp.
GCGCCAAGGGCGCAAAGCAGGTCGATCCCGTCTTTCATGCCTACGGAGCGGGACGCGGCATGCGCCGCATGCGCGTCGATCTGAAGGCGCCGAACGGGCGCACGCTGATTCGTCACCTCGCCTCCTGCGCCGACGTCCTCATCGAAAGCTACCGCCCGGGCGTCGCCGCCCGGCTGGGAATCGGTCATGAGGAGCTGTGCGCGCTCAACCCACGCCTGGTGTATTGCTCGACCAGCGGCTACGGCCAGGACGGTCCCTACGCCGGCTGGGTGGGGCATGACATCAACTACCAGGCCGTCAGCGGCTACCTCGCCTGCACCGCACTCGATGCAGACGGGATTCCCGCACTGCCGGGGGCGACCATCGCCGACGGCGCCGGCGGCGGCATGCATGCGGCGCTGTCCATCCTCGCCGCGCTGCTCGAGCGCACGCACAGCGGGCAGGGCAAGTATCTCGACGTCTCGGTCACCGACGGCATGCTCAACCTCATGTCGCTGTACGTCGATCAGTTCCTCGCCACCGGCGAGGAGACCCACCCGGGCTCGGGCGTGCTGACCGGCAAGTACGCCTGGTATGGCGTGTATGCGGCACGCGACGGCAAGTTCGTCTCGGTCGGTGCGATCGAAGGACACTTCTTTCGCAATCTGTGCAAGCTGCTCGAGCTCGAGCAGTTCGCCGATCGGCAGTATGACGACAGCGCCCAGGGCGAGATGCGTGAGGCCTTCCGTACGCGCTTCCTCAGCCGTGATCGCGACGAATGGGTGGCGCTGCTGGCCGCGGCCGACACCTGCATCGCACCGGTGCTGTCGGTGGCCGAAGTGTGCAGCGACCCACACCTGCGTGCGCGGCAGAATTTCACCTCCGCGCTGCATCCGCAACGGGGTGAATTCGAGCAACTCGCCGCGCTCCTCGCCGGCAGCGCGCGCGACACCCCCCAGCACGTCGTCGCTGCGCCCGAGCACACCGACACCAACGAGATCCTGCGCGCGGCAGCACTGAGCGAGGCCGAGATCACCCGCCTGCGCGACGAGGGCTGCATCGAATGAGCGCCGCCGTCCTTACTGCCAATCCACTCTGGAGCGAAGCCTGATGAGCGCAGCAGACACGCTACCGGACGCCGTCCGGAACATGATCGACACGCCGCTGTACGAGGAGCGCACCGAGTTCCCGATCGAGATCGGCTACGTCTACAACACCTGCGCGGCGGTCGAAAACGGCAACCCGCTGTACTGGGACGAAGAGCTGGCGCACACCCTCGTCGGCAAGCGCATCGCCCCACCCACCATGCTCTCGGTGTGGTTCAGACCGCACTACTGGGCGCCCGGTGCAAGCGGCGAGCGCAAGGCCTTGCAGGCGCACTTCGACCTCAAGGAGCTGCTCGGCCTGCCCGAGGCGGTGGTCGCCAGCAACGAGGCCAGCTTCGGCGAACCGGTCGCCATGGGCGACGTGCTCACCACCTGCCAGATCGTGCGCTCGGTCGGCCCATTCAAGAAGACCCGGCTTGGCACCGGCCGCTTCTGGACGGTGGATGTGCGCACCACGAACCAGAACGGTGACTGGGTGGGTACCGAAAGCTACACCTTCCTCGGCTACGGGAGACCCGAACAATGAGCACCACCTGTACTCCGCAGCTGCTCTTCGGCGAACTGAAGGTCGGCGACCGCCTGCCCGCACTGCGCCATCAGGTGACGGCCACGACCGTGGTGCTGGGCGCGCTCGCCAGCCGCGGACACGGTGAAGGCCACGCGGATCGGACGCT
>CAZTBS010000129.1:0-1060 GCA_964612125.1 uncultured Leucobacter sp.
TAATATCATCAAGAAGAGTCTCTAAGTCTTCTTCGGAAACAGAGATATTTTTTAGTTCATCACTATTCTCTGAAGCTGCTTTTAATTTTGAAGCTATCATACTTGTACCATTTGTATCCCAATGAAAAACTCTTGTTAGTTCTTTTAATTCTTCTTTTGTAAGTTGTAATATACCTCTATACATATTAAAATATATCATTAAATTGAAATACATAAAAGAGTATGGGAGAGAAAGCTTATTACGATCCAAAAGTTCAGAAAGAACTAGAAGATGAATATGGTGACCCTGATACAGCAATTCGTATTGCTTCAACAGAGATGGATGGGGCTGCCCATGGCAAAGATGGTACTCTTGATGCGACACAAACATACTGCAATAAACTAGAGTATGCAGAACAATTAGAAGTTTCTCCTGCAATGAAAGAAGGGCGGGAAAAGTGTGAAGGTGAGCTCGGTACATACCTTAAAGAGGAGGGCCTTGAGAGTGTTGATGATTGGATAAAAAGGGAAGAGAGAAAGAAAGCTGAACAGGCTTCATCAGCTACTTCATAACCTTCATTACATACTTAGCTTAATCTCTTTAATCTTGTCTCTTAGCTCTGTAGCCTTCTCAAACTGCAATCTATCTGCAGCAATTAACATCTCTTCGTTCATTTCTTTAATTAACAACTTCTTCTGTCTCATATCCATTTTCTCAATATCCATATCGACATCTTTCCTATCTTCCTCTGTCTCAACCAATTTGCCCCTAATTTCCTTAGAAATAGTTGTTGGAGTAATACCGTGTTCAATATTATATTTCTCTTGATACTCTCGTCTCCTCTCTGTCTCATCAAGAGCATATTTCATACTCTGTGTAATATTATCTGCATACATAATAACTCTTCCTTCAACATGCCTTGCCGCTCTCCCAATTGTCTGCACCAAACTTGTTCTAGATCTCAAAAACCCTTCCTTATCAGCATCTAGGATAATAACAAGAGAAACCTCTGGAAGATCAATTCCTTCTCTAAGAAGATTAATTCCAACTAAAACATCATATTCACCTAATCTCAAATCT
>CAZTBS010000129.1:1070-1755 GCA_964612125.1 uncultured Leucobacter sp.
GATAATTTAAGTCTACACAACATATATCTTCGTATGCACAGATATTTTCATACATCCAAGAATATAAATAAAAATCTAAGCACCAAGTATTAGGAGAAAATACTCCTGTTTTCTTATACTCTTTATAAAATTTTTTATACCGTTTTTTAAACTCACAACATCTAAATATATTACTGTAACTACCACCAGCCATTTCATCTGGAGTCTGTATTCCAGCATCTTTAAGATATGTAGTTAAATCCTCTGCAAATCTTTTTGTAAGTGTTGTAACTAAAACTCTCTGTTTCTTCTCTACATTCTTTGTAATTTCGTTAATGACATCATCAATTTGGTTTTTAATTGGTCTTACTTCAACCTTTGGATCTAGGAGACCTGTTGGCCTTGTTAACAGCTCTGTTACAACATTATTACTATCCTGTAACTCCCATGGAGCTGGAGTTGCAGAGATATAGAGAGTCTTTCCCTGCCTCTCTCTAAACTCTTCAAAATTCAACGGCCTATTATCTCTTGCAGTAGGCAACCTAAAACCATATTCAATCAAGTTCTCTTTCCTAATCCTATCTCCATTAAACATTCCACCAATCTGGGGAATTGTAATATGAGATTCATCAATGAAGAGAAGATAGTCATCAGGGAAATAGTCCAAAAGAGTATATGGGGGTTGCCCTGGCTTTCTACCATCAAA
>CAZTBS010000130.1:0-1706 GCA_964612125.1 uncultured Leucobacter sp.
AACGCAGTCACGCCGCAGCACATCATGAGAGTAAGTGCAAGGACAACGGCGACATAAGCGCGGAAGCCCTTCTTGACCTTGCCGGGAATCTCCGGCTTGTTGGTGTTCTTCTTGGAATTAAGGTTTTTCATGTTCTTTTTTCTCCTTTTCATCAATAAGTTCTTCAAGCTCCTCTTCTGAGAGAAGTACGAAGTCATGTTTTTCAGCATCCATCTTCTGTGCCTGCTTCACGATCAGCGGGTCAAATTCAAAAGACATAGATGCAATGCTTCTGGTGTCTTCACCGTGCTTGTATGCCGGTGCGCCACCGTCCGTTGTCTGCGACACATTCGGATGATGGAGTATGTCATACTTCAAATCCTGAATAGGCCGCTCACCGCGTATAAAAAGAAGTGCGTACTGGTTGTCCAGCATTCGCACTTCGTCAGGTGTCATAAGCTCGCGCCCTGCAAGCTGATAGTTGGTCGAGTAGTTTCCGTTTCGACCGCGCGACCGCCCGTAGGTGTTCGTGTCGATGGTCTCTTTACCGAGCAGCTTGGAAACGTATTCGTGGGTGCTTTGTTCGTTACCGCCAAGGTAGAGAAATTCATCACAGTTACCGACAATGCTTTCCCATTGTTTCTCAAACAGGGCTTTGAGCTGTGCCAAATTCTGAATGATGATCGAAACTGAAATCTCACGCGAACGCATGGTAGAAAGCAGTTTGTCAAATTCATCGGGCAGCGCGACATTGGCGAACTCATCCATCACAAAATGGACATGCACGGGAAGCCTGCCGCCATGAACAGAATCGGCTTGATAATAAAGCTGCTGGAACAGTTGGGTGTACAGCATACCGACGATAAAGTTAAAGGAACTGTCGTTATCGGGAATGACAGCAAATACCGCCGTCTTTTTCTCTCCGATAGATTCCAGTTCCATTTCGTCGATCTGCGTGATCCCCGCCAGCGAATCAAGGTTGAACTTCTCAAGTCTGGACACAAGCGAGATCTGAATGGATTTCAGAGTCTTTGCGCTGCCGGAGTGGTACGCCCGATAATATTTCAGCGCAATGTGCTCCGGGTTCTTCGCTTCCAGTCTCTCAAACAGTTCATCGAGCACCGACTGGTACTCTTCGTTATCCTCTTTTACGTCACCGGACCTTATCATTTCCATGACCATCGGGAAGTTCTGCTCATCAGGCGGAGCTTCATAATGGAGGTAGCAGACAAGAGCTTTCAAAAGCATAGCCGCAGTCTGATCCCAGAACGGGTCCTGCGTCTGACTGCCTTTGGGCGTTGTATTCTTAAAGAGGTTTGTGGTAAGGCGCTGAATGTCGTCATCGCTGTGCAGATACACAAACGGGTTATAACAATGGCTCTTTTCCATGTTGATAAGGTCAAGAACCTTTATGTCATAGCCTTGTTCTTTCAGAAGATTTCCCGTATCGCGGAGCAGTTCGCCTTTCTGTCAAGTGGTTTCACTACATTTTTTCAAAAAGTTCATAATATCGGGCTGAAAATAGAAAAGTGCTTTACGCACAGTCTGCTTCAATTGCCAAACATTCCTTTGTTATCAAGGCTTTGATGAACTCGTCGGTTGTTTGTTTTGCTTTTTCGGCTGGCTTAACACTTACCAAAAATGTCACACCGCCGATTTTCTCGACAAAGCACGCTGCTTTTTCGTCCATAGAAATCCCTCCTTCCATAAAAATAGGGGCATCCGTT
>CAZTBS010000131.1:0-1704 GCA_964612125.1 uncultured Leucobacter sp.
CACAATGCAAGGATGACGCCCCCCGCGGGTTAGGCGGGGGCCCGCAATCCTTGCAGAAACATGCGGCCCGGAACAGCCGCATGATTCTCAGATATGCAGATAGCGGTTCTGGACATCCTCGTTATCGCGCAGTTCCGCGGCGGTTCCGTGATAGACCACCACGCCCTTTTCCAGAACATAGCAGCGGTCGCTGAGGTTCAGGACGAAATCCAGGTTCTGTTCCGCCATGATGATGGAAACGCCGGCATCGCGCAATTCGCGGATCTTTTCGCCGATCTGGGCGACGATCAGCGGGGCGACCCCTTCCGACGGCTCGTCCAGCAGGATCAGTTCCGGGTTGCCCATCAGCGTGCGGGCGATAGTCAGCATCTGCTGCTGCCCGCCGCTGAGCAGCCCGCCCGGGCGGTTGCGGAACCGTTCCAGATCGGGGAACAGCGCGAACACCCGGTCCTCGGTCCAGGGCTCCAGCCCCTCGCGCGGCGGCAGCCGGGCGACGTCGAGGTTTTCCCAGACGGTCAGCGAACCGAAGATGCGCCGTTCCTCGGGGACATAGCCCAGCCCGCTGCGGGCATTCAGATGCGACGGCCGGCGGGTGATCGGCTGCCCCTTCCACAGGATCTTGCCCGAGGCGGGCGGGGTAATTCCCATGATCGCCCGCATGGTGGTCGATTTGCCGACGCCATTGCGGCCCACCAGCGCGACCAGTTCTCCCTTTTCAATGTTCAGGGAAACATCGTGCAGGACCTTGCTGAGACCGTAGCAGACGTTGATCGCCTCGACTTGCAAAAGGCTCATCTCATTCCCTTCCCAGGTAGATGCGCTGCACATCGTCATTCGCGCGGACCTCATGCGGCAGGCCGGTCGCGATGATCTCGCCGTGATGCAGGACGGAAATCGTGCTGGCGATCTCGAACACCACATTCATGTCGTGTTCGATGAGCAGGATCGTGATTCCGCGCTGCTGCACGATATCGCGGATCAGCGCGATGCTGGACAGGGTTTCGGCGATGGACATGCCGGCGGTGGGTTCGTCCAGCAGCAGGATTTTCGGGTCCGCCGCCAGTGCCACGGCAAGTTCCAGCTGTTTCTGCTTGCCATGGGCCAATTCGCCCGCCCGCCGGCCGGAATCGCCGCCCAGCCGGACCTGTTCCAGCAATTGCATGATCTCGTCCCCAAACAGCCCGGCGGCGGCGCGGAACGGGTTGAATTGCAGTTTGCGATTGGCAATCAGCGCCACCTGCACGTTTTCAAAGGCGGTCTTGCGAGGAAACACATTCACCTTTTGAAACGAACGCGCCATGCCGATCCGCACGATCTCATGCGGCTTCATCCGCGACAGGCGCTGCCCCTCCAGGGCGATGCTGCCGGTCGTCGGCAGGATCAGTCCGGAAATCAGGTTGAACAATGTGGTCTTGCCGGCGCCATTCGGGCCGATGATGGCGTGGCGGGCGCCTTTTTCGACCGAAAACGACACGTCGTTGATGGCGATGAAGCCACCGAACTTCTTGGTTGCGTTGGTAACGTCCAGAAATGCCATGTCACTTGCGTCCAAGGCGCGCGTAGAGTTTGCGGAACAGTTCGATCAGCCCCTCGGGCAGGACCAGCACCACCAGCAGCAGGATCAGCCCCATCACCAGCGGCCAGTATTGCGTGTACTGGTGGATCGTCACCTCGAGCAAATACAGCAGCGAGGCGCCGAGGATC
>CAZTBS010000132.1:0-1689 GCA_964612125.1 uncultured Leucobacter sp.
GATATGCTCTTTCGTCCATACGAATATCGGTCTTGTATCAAGCGTTGATTTCGTGACCTTGAAAGATTCCTCTATCCTCCAAAGGCCTCTATAGATATCGATGATCTCACTTTCGCTTTTGTCCACTTCAGAAGTGACGATGAGGTAGTAGCCGTCATAGCGCTCGTCTTCTGAGATGGCTTGCTCATCTAAAGAAATCAGTGTCTTGAATATCTCGCCGGTTTCGGTATCGACGACGGCCTCCCTCACGTAGCGGCAAGCCCCATAGTGCCTCGCATGCTCATAGCTCGCTTTGCTTCCGGTAAGCTTCAAGGCTTTCTCGATTGTACGGGTGCGCTGTGCCTTTGCGCGCAAGGCATAGTCAGCAGACCAGAAGGCAACATATTTCACTGGGACTTTGACATCTTTACTCTCACCATCTTCAGAAGTGATGTGAACAACTTTATCTGCTTGCATACTTTTGCATTTGAAACCCTCAGAACATACATAGCCCTCATCACTTAAGACCCACTCTTTGAGATTCGCATCGCTTTTCTTCACTGACTGCGAAAACACATAGCCGTTGCCATCGAGTATGCACGCAGCGATGTTATCTGAGGTGTTGATACCTTTATCCGCCACCATGACGATGCGCCCGAGATCGTAGTCTTTCCTGACTTTCTTAAGCACTGGCATAGCGGTGAGACAATCATTTGTGTTGCCAGGGAAGAGTTCGTAGTGAAGTGGGATGCCGTCTTCATCCATCAAAAGCCCCATAGAGATGATGGGGCACTTCCTGTGCTCTTTGGAAACCCCGCGTTTGCGTAGTCCTTCTTCTATGACCTCCCCGGTTTCATCGTCAAAGGTATCCAGGTCATCTTCATCGATCTCGAAGTAATAATTGGTGGTGTCGTAGAAGACCTCGGTGGTATTGCGCTTCCTTGTCTTTGCGATCTGCTTGTTGATGCGCGCGATGAGTGCGTCTTTGTGCAAAGCGAAGAAATCAAGGGAGCGGTAGAGATCCTTCTCACTAAAGTCACTTTTCTCGAAATACCAATCCTTGTTCTCATAGTCACTTCTCTTGGAGCCCGGGCAAAGACAGCGCTGGTTTACGAGAAGACGGAATACCGCATTGACATCGTATTTGAAGTTCTTCGGTTGCTGGCGTACAGCCCAGAAGCGATCGATCTCAAGTGAGTAGTATTTATCCGACAAGACAGCATGACCGATGTTCTTTCGGTTAGTGGTGCGCATGTCGATCTTCTTTTGCTTGGAGAACTCCAGGGTGACAGGAGCGTATGCCGCTTGATACTCAGCCTCCAGCTCATCAGCTAAAGCAAGGTACTCAGCAATGCGCTCGTCGTAATCTGGAGAAGTGGGATCAAGATAGCCAAGGGATCTGTAGGTGCGAGTTTTCGACTTACCGCCTTCTTTATATGATCTGACGATCGAGAAATAAATGCGTCCGTCATTGCGCTTAGATTTCTTCAAATGCATGATGGCATCTCCTTGCGTAAGGATTATGCTCTATTATATCATATTCCTATCCTTTCCGCCACCTAATTTATTGTCAAATCTTGACAAAAATATGACCTTTCGGCCAACGGTAGCAGGGGTTTAATGATTTGAGCTCAAAGGAGAGGTGTCAAACTACGGCGCTGATGAGACGAATCCCAACGTCTTGATTAATGCGAAGCATAACGCTGTAAG
>CAZTBS010000133.1:0-1643 GCA_964612125.1 uncultured Leucobacter sp.
ACCTGTTAAGTTATATTGAGGTTTGATCATAAAGACTAAGATGTAAAAAGTTAAAAAAAACTGGCGACAAGTTTTTTACAGTCATAATTGTCATTTGTTTTTTACAAAAAAAATATCGATTAATCAAAAATATATCAGAAAATAAAAAGATCCAAGTTCCTAAATCTTCTATATTTTATGCTTGGTTTTCTAAAGAATATTTAGGCACATTCGTATTTTTTCTTCCACATTTAAAAATTATGAATTCAGGTTATTTAATCAATCTATCAGTAATGTTTGGGGTTCAGGGGGTCGCCCCTGGCAAGCCCTGTTGCGTACCAAAAAGCAATCCGCAGGATTGATTTTTGTAGCTACAGGTAGGCTAGCTTAATTACAACGAAACTATTTAAATACGCATCAGAAATTTCTTCAACATTAAAAGCCATACAATCACAGACTATTCACTATTTACACTAGATTATTTTTTTATTTTTAGATCACTAACAAGTTGAAATAAATCTTTTTTCTTTGTAAACAAATTAGGTAAATCATTGGTTATTTGTTCATACATTCCATCATAATTAAGTTGCATTCTTTCAATAAATTCATCGTCTGTTTCATCTGTATATTCATAATTATATTTTTTAGGATTGGATAGCTTTTCTTTAAAGCCCCCCATAATACTAACCTCCATTATTACTTGTGTTAATCCATTTAAAATTATTGTAGCTGTAGAAGTAAATTGTTCAGCTTTATAACTACGTTTGCTTAAATGCAAAGTCTTCATTTTAATAGCATCCACTTGATCAAGCAAAGATGTAAAGGACGAATCCTCTGTTGATCCAATTGAATTCTTATTTAATGAATCAACATCCTGGACATCAAATAAATATTGCTGGAATGCGTTTAATAACTGACAAATTTTATCGTAAATTTCTGAACTTTCTTCTTCTAATAACTTCTCTACATGTTGCTCACGCCAATCACTAAAAAGTACTATTGCAGTAGTTGGTGCAAGAAAATAAGCCGTTAAAGTCAAGGTATCAACCATTAAATTATAAGTTTTTTGAGGGTCAAATATTGGCCCGTCACTTAGTAAAAATGCACCTAGTCCAAATACAAAAAAAGCAAAAAATAGAGCCCCCAAAATAAGCATCTGCACCTTTACTTCTAAAGTTTTTTTACTCATAAATCCCCCTAAATTTAGGGGGATATTAATTCAAACAATCAAATCAGACCACAATTTAGATCATTTATTTAAATAACCTTCCACTTGGTAAGTGTATTGTACGCCGTCTAGCAAACCCATCCCTTGTCGAGAGGCAACATTAAACTTTATAGGACTTCCGCATTCATATAACAGTACATTCCCATCAGTATCCTTAGCGACATAGAAACCTTCACTGTGCTCAATAACATGATGAATACTCAATACTTTCTCATGTCCATGCAGTGATTTAGCTTTAACTTCCATATTTTTTCCTAAAAAAGATATTGTTCAATACTACCTATATTAAAGCTACAAATACAAATTTTGATAAATAACCAGGTAATACCCCCATTTTTAATTGAATTAATGGGTAGAAAATCTAAAGCCTTGTTATTGTTTAAAAATAGGTGGACAACCATTTACTGACATATGAGGTCGTTCATGATTATAAAAG
>CAZTBS010000134.1:0-1025 GCA_964612125.1 uncultured Leucobacter sp.
ACTATGCCTCTTGGTCCTATAGCATCGTTTATCTTTCCGCCGAAGATCATGGTAACAGGTCCCACCATATTTGTTACGGTAAATACGATTGCCAGACCTCCGGCAGTGATCGCCAAGCCATAGGTCTGCTTAAGGTACTCTTCCATTGGTGATGCAAAAACACTCCAGGCATACATGGACCCTATGCAAAGGTTTATAACACAGCTGATCACAAGATTTCGCCATCGCTTTTTAACTAAATCCATTGCTGTAACTTCGCTTTCTCTTATTGCTCAAATACAAGCTTGCCATCCATCATTGTCATAATAGTCCTCGCATCTTTAATTTCGCTTGCGGGAATTTCAAACAGATTTCTGTCTATTGCTATTATGTCGGCAAATTTTCCTTCCTGAATGGACCCTATTTCATTTTCTCTTCCAAAGACCTCTGCCGAACCCAAGGTATACGCTTTAAGCGATTCAAACAGGCTGATGCATTCTTCGGGATTTTTACTTGCCGGCTCGTTATTCATATCGCAACGTGTTACTGCCGAATGGATAGACGGATACGGGTTGAAGCCCACAACCGGGTAGTCAGTACCAAAAGCCATTTTGCATCCCGCGTCAAGCATCGTTCTAAACGGCCATTCCCACTTACAGCGTGCCGCTCCGCATCGTGTAAGCTTTTCAAAAGCATCAAGCGGCAAATGTTGAGGTTGCACCGAAGCAATAACATCCAACTCTTTAAACCTTGGAATATCTTCAGGATCTATCGTTTCAATGTGTTCTATGGCATTTTTGCATCCATGTTTCCCATTCGCTTTAACAGAGGCCTCGTATGCATCCAATGCCAAGCGTACTGCTGCATCTCCAATGCAATGAAGCCTAACCGCTAATCCTGCCGCATTTGCGGCAATTATTCTTTTTGATAAGGATCCAAGCTCTTCTATCGGACATCCTATGCCGCATGTGTCTTTTTCATCTTCATATGGCTCCAGAAGATAGCCTGTGTGTGTAGAAGTAACGCCATCTACAAAGCCCTTGACT
>CAZTBS010000134.1:1035-1637 GCA_964612125.1 uncultured Leucobacter sp.
GTTTATTTTGTTCGCGTATTCCTTTGTTTCCGCAAAGTCTTCATAGTCTTGCAGATCCGAATACACATGCACTCTGCAATTCAGTTTGCCTTCATCTGCCATTTCTTTAGCGGCCTCTATTGGCGTGATTTCCCCGCCAACAAAGTCGCTTCCGCTCATGTCTGCAACAGAGGTTACCCCATTTTCGTTAATGTGCCTAATAAAGGAATCAATGTTTTCCATCTTCTCTTCTACAGAAAATTCAAAAACTTTAAATTTTGCCTTCAAAAACGCTGCCGGCTCAAAGATCAAACCATTCAGTGAACCATCCTCGAATTTTCCCAACGATCCACTGGCAAAAGTTGATTCCCTTGTGTATCCGGCTTCTTTCAGCGCTAAGCTATTGCACCAAAACGTATGGAAATCTGCTGCTATACAGTATACCGGTATGTCCGGAAATGCTGCATCCAAACTCCTGCATGTTGGCAACGGCGCGTCATTCCACGCAACCGGAAACCAGCCTATTGCTCTTATTCTAACTTCCGAAGGATGTGTGCGCCTGTATTTTTTCAACATTTCTACAGCGTCCGCTTCAGATGTTGATTCGAATATCTCACACATAT
>CAZTBS010000135.1:0-1624 GCA_964612125.1 uncultured Leucobacter sp.
GAGGTCGGTCACCCGTGCGAGTGTAGCGGGGTCGTCGGTGGCAGATTCACTTCGCAGCGCGAATCAGCCGCACGATCCACATCACCCAGCCCACCGCCGTCACCACCACGCCCAGTCGCCACACCCAGTTCAGTGCGAACAGCCAGCGCAGCGGGTTCTGCACGGTGACCTCAGGATCCCCGGGGCCAGCCGTCATCGGGGGCATGAAGGCTACTGCGATGCCAATCACAATTGCGCCGAGCACCATGGTGGCGGCGTACGCGATCCACAGCAGTTTTGGCGGAGCTACCCGCGAAAGCGCACCAATGATGCCGCCGAGCGCACCCGCCGCGAGCAGCGCCACACCGCCTTCGAGGGGGTCAATGAGACCCACCACGAGCAGCGGTAGCGCCAGAAACGCCAGCACGACCGCGATCCACCGGGCAACCCGCATGTGCGCCCCCTTGCTTCAGATTCCTTTCGAGACTATCCCGCGCGTCAGGCTGGCGCGAGTCTGCCGCCAAACGGCCGCAGTGTGCGGAGCCCACCGAGTGGTTACGGTAGAGCTATGCGTCGCTCTTCGTTGTTGTCACCCGCACACGCCTCAGGTTTCGCCCTGCTCCTTGCCGCGGCACTCGCCCTGACCGGTTGCGCGAGCCCCGCTCCCAGTGTCACCGACGCGGCCGCCGCGCCAGCCCCCACTAGTGCGCCCGCAAACGTCGACCCGGCAAGCTGCCCGACGCTTCCCGATGGGTTCGTCTACCTCAACACCGTTGACGCATCGATCGCGGTCGACCTGAAATACGCCACCACCGACAACTTCACCGGTGATGTGGTTGACGGGTACGAGCAGGCGAACGCGCCGGTGTTGCGCGCGGACGCGGCGCAGGCACTGACGGGTGGTCAAGGAACGACGATGACCGCACACGCGCAGAGTTCTACCCCAGCCTCGAAAAGTCACAGCTGTTTGAACTCGGTTACATTGCCGAACAATCCGGCCACTCGCTGGGTGGCACCGTGGATCTCACCCTCATCGACCTCGCCACCGGCGCACAGCTCGACATGGGCGGCGCATTCGACCTGTTCGACCAGCGCTCGCACTTTGATTTCACCGGCGTCACCGATGAGCAGCTGGCGAATCGCACCCTGCTCAACGAGGTGATGGTTGACGCCGGGTTTGCGCCGTACGCCGAGGAGTGGTGGCACTTCTCCTATCCGGTGCCAGACGGTGCTGAGCGCCTCGATTTTGCGCTTGAGCCCTGTGGGTGATCGGCCCGCGCAACAGCCCGCGCTCACGAACACGCCAGCTAGTGATGGATGAGCGCCTTCAGCAGGATGAGCACTCCGCCGAGGGCGGCGGTCAGCAGGGCGCCGCCGATGCGACCCCACAGGCTCCGTGTGCGAGCCGACGTGATCCACCAGCCCACTGCACCAAGCAGCACCACATCAACCACCAACGCAACCCACACGGCATCTTCGTCGGCAACCAGGTCGGTGACGCCGAGCGCGAGGATGAGCAGCGGGATCACTGCCACACCCAACATGCCGATGGAGCGCCGCATCGCCCGAGCCAGGCTTTGGCGCACGGTGCGGTGTGCTCCGTCTTCGCCAGTCAGGCCGGTCAGCGTGTCGGCGAAGACGTGCG
>CAZTBS010000136.1:0-1597 GCA_964612125.1 uncultured Leucobacter sp.
TAGTAAATATGTATTGACAAAAAATAATTATGTTACGAATAATGAAGGCGGAATTCCAACACCGGTAACCGGTGCTGATGTTAGGTTTCAGATAGATATAACGAACAAAGAGACTGGAATAATTTCAAGTTATGGATCCTTAAGCGGTGCACCGGAAACCGCACCCGGGTATTATTTGATTATGCCTGTGGCAGATTTTGAAGCTGGTTCTAAAATTACACTTCAATCGGCAACAATCTCAAAAGCAGAATATTTTACAAGGAATATCACGGGAATAGAGCTGACTTCAATTACCCAATGTATTGATGCAGAACTTAATAAAGAGATAACAGGTGTCACCGTAACAGGCAACACCAATCTGATCTATAATTATGCGGATCAAGACCTTGTAAGCGTCACGAATGCTACGGGATATACCCTAAGATATAAGGTTGGAAGTGCGCCGACCTGGTCAGATACAGCTAAGGCCAGAGCTCCCGGTGATTACTCAGTTGACGTCGAGATATCCAGAGCCGGATATGAGACAGTGACAAAAACAGTAACTGCCAAAATAGCAATGCTATCAGACGCATTTTCAAGCACCGCTATAAGTAATTTCCCGTATGATGGGAATAGCTATTACGCGATTTCAAGCATTGTCATGAAGCAAGGTGTTACGGGTGACATATATTATTCTGTTAACGGTGGTGCGCACACCCAATATACACCTCAGATTAAAGATGCTGGAACATATATTGTAAATATATATCTTAAGGATGCAAGCCATAATAATACAATAATTTTTTCGAAAACACATACAATTATCGTCTCAGCCGGATTGATGAATATTCAAGATTATCTGCGCACACCTAATAATCAAACATATGATGGTAACAGCTACCCACCAATTGCTGCGGATGACCTAGCTACTTTAGCAACAAATTATAAAGTAGAGTATTCATCAAAGTTGGATGAACCGTATACGTGGGTGGAGAATGTTACGAACACGAATGCTAATAAATATGACTATAAGGTTAGATTCTCTCAGAAGAGCGATAATAATTACTATGCCATCTACTCATTAACTTATGAAATTTATAAGGCAAATTACGATTTTCAATTTGTTAATGTGGAGTTCCAATCATCCGAATCAAAATCATATTCATATGATGCGTCAAAAGATGAGAGAAAATTTAACCTTGCTATCAAGGATAAAGCACAAGTCCCCGGTGATTTAGATGAGACAGATAATTATACATATGCAATCAGTAATCTAGGTGGAAATTATAAAGCCTTTGATTCGGCAGTAATTAACGCTGCCGGCGAATTGACCGTGACAGGCGTTGGCAGTATCAAGGTTACTGCCACTAGAGTGGCAAATGATACGAACCATCAGAACACATCAAAAACGATGATAATTCATATCAACCAAACATCCGGTATGGTTTCATTTCCATCAATGACTTTGAATTATACTCTAGGGAAGAATGTTCCTGATGCCGGGAAGGAGAGCATAACGGGACTAGTCGCTACGAAGGCTCCTGGGGTAGGTGGTGATATTTATTATTCAATAGAATCAAACAGTGGGCTAGAAATCAAAAAGGATACCGGAATTATA
>CAZTBS010000137.1:0-1592 GCA_964612125.1 uncultured Leucobacter sp.
GAATATACCACGATCATTAACACCGATGCGGGCAAGAAAAAGACTATCGTGGAAAGGGACAGCGGTCGGCATATGTATGATTATCTCTCCGTTGGTGACAGGGTGCGGTTTCATCCCAAATTCGGTACATACGAGAAGTACGATAAATCCAAAGACCGCATCGTCTACTGTAACGTCTGCACTATGATGAACCCCATACAAAACGACCGCTGTAAGCGGTGCAATAACCTGTTATTCAAATAAGGAGGATCGCTGTAATGGAGAGATTTAACACCATGCAGGAGGCGGCGGAGCTTGCCGTCACACGCTGCACACACTGGAGTTTTGTAACTTCCAAAGACAGATACAATCTAAACGGCTTGCTGGCGCTGGCCGAAATGAGCGATAGTGAAGACCCCATAGACGAGGACAGTTTTTATGTGGTATCGCCCACCGGAGCCATCGGCTTATGCAACGATGGCGAGGACATTGACTGGCTGTTTCTGTCCGACGCTGCACCGGATGAGGATTTACCGCTGACATATACGGCTGCTCCGCAAATAAAGTTCTGTCCTCACTGCGGAGCTCCCGCCGTTTCAGGCGCACGGTTTTGCGGCGACTGCGGCGAGAAGTTATATTAGCTTCACTGGAATATGGAGTAGTGTGTTGATTCACTTCCGTTAAGACTGACATAAATTGTCAAGTAGCTATGCCAATGTGAAAGAGGTGGTCAGATGGAAGTTGAGCAATGGATACTCTGCCCAGCGTGTAATGGGAAAACACGGACAAAGATCAGGGGAGATACAATACTTGAGAAATTCCCGCTATTTTGTCCAAAGTGTAAGGCAGAGACACTTGTCAATGTCAGACAATTACATATCGTCGTTGTAAATAGGCCAGACGCTAAGACGCAGAGCCGATAACCTAACCGTTATCTGCCCTGCGTCTTTTTTGCTTCAAAGCAAGCGTTATGGCTTCTTTTTTTCCTCCGGGGGCGTGTCCCTAAACGTGTCTGCCTGCTTGCACAAGTCTATGTACTTTTGCGCTTCCGCTCCGGTCTTGCTCTTGAAGAAATCGTAGACACATTTGGGTATGTCATTCGGGGATATCGTATCAGGAAAAACAATCGCGTCAAGGCTGATGTCCAGCTCTTTTGCAAGGATGGCGACTGTTTCAAATTTGGGATTGCTGCGGCACAGCTCGGTGTCCATGATTGTTCGATGGCTCAGTCCCAGCTTCGCAGCAAGACCCTTCTGTGTTTTTTCAGCGGCGTCACGCTTTTCACGGAGCTTCTTGCTGAACTCGTCAACCGGATTATACATTGTAACTCACCTCCTATTAATTATAGTGTTCATTGCAGATGCCATAAATCACCACTTACAGCACCTAAAGTACACTACAACTCATTTTTACGTATGGAGGCTTGTTATGCAAAGAACATACTTTTGTCAGAAAGGATTAAAGTGATAAGAGAGCTAACCTACTAAGGCTGGCTCAAAACACGAATAAAGCATCAAATACGAGCTGCGCTCATCAAGGTGAGTTGCAGCTCGTATTGTGTTTGCTGAAGCTCTATCCGGTTAAATCCGATGGCGCACCGCCAAACACAAATA
>CAZTBS010000138.1:0-1591 GCA_964612125.1 uncultured Leucobacter sp.
GAGCCGAATGGATCGAGTTTTCTAGATAAGGCCCGATAGTGCACGCATGACGATATCGATATCTTTATTCTCGAGCTCTTGAATAATATGCAAGTAGGTTTTTTGGGTGGTCGTCATACTGGCATGACCCAAACGTCTCGCTACGCTTGCAATAGACACACCCGCAAAAAGCAACAGTGATGCATGCGTATGACGTAGTCCATGCATCGTAATCACAGGAACGCCAGCAGCCATGCAGCGCCGCGCAAGAACACTATTCGCAGTTGAATTGAATATACGGCCTTCGACAAATAGAGGCTTGTCGAAAGGTACGCCTTTTATCAACTCGGAAAACTGAATAATGATCTGCCAATCAATCTGAATTTTACGCATCGATGATCGATTTTTTGTTTCTGCGAAGCCACCGCCTTCTTTGTAGTTCCAGGTTTTATTCACTGACAAGGTCTGATGAGCAAAATCAAAGTCATCAGGCGTGATTGCCAAAGCCTCACTGAAGCGCATACCTGTTTTTGCTATGAGCAGAATTAACCAATCCCAGGAAACACTAGCACCCAGATTTAATGCGCTAAGAAGTTTATGGAGCTCAAACTGGTCGAGATACTTACGTTTTTTTGCTTTAGGGTTCTTACCTTTGATAATTGCCTTCCGGGTTGGGTCTCTATCAATCAAACCCTCGTCAACGGCATCAAGTATTGCGCCCTTTAATTGATGGTGAAAATCCATAGTGGTTTGTCGTTCGTGGGTTGCAGCATAATCGTTAAGAAGCTGTTGATATACGACGCGACTGAGGTTCTGAACTTTTAAACTGGGAATCAAGCGATCGAGCCAAACGCAGGTTAATTGGTATTTCTGCATGGTTACTTTTCTGATGGCCCCCTCTTTGTATGTTGCAACCCACCTCTTGTAGTAATCGCAGAACAGCTCGTCGCAACTGGATACTGACGACATTGTTATCACCCTCCTTTGGGTCAATGGAAGGCTCACGCTGATGAAGGGTGATGAGGCTGTCGAGGTTGTGTAGATAACCACCAATCCTGCGCTGTTCTTCTCCCGAGGGAACAAAAAGCTCTTTTTCAAGAAGGTCTTCCTTGGTGATCCCTTTGATAGCGGAACCCTGCACCATATGCAGCTCAGACCGCAAACGTTTATACAGTGCATAGCATGTGAATTCAGGATTGGTTTTCAAGGCAGACAGCGACACAAAATCTTGACTGGTTGTATACGAAAACGGCAGGTAAACCAGCTTTCCGACACCCACGTGGGTAACAACAGCGATCGAATTAGCTGGCACCATTTGAGTCGCTGATTTCGCAAGCCCATCTTTCGTGATCGCCTTCGGAATTTCAACGTTGAATAGTTCATCCTCTAGGACGTTTGAAGACTGGATCCAAGGAATGTCACCTTCCCAAAAAGCAGGTTCATCAGTCTTAGGCGTTCCGCCTCCATACGTTGAACCAGCGACCTCCCCCAGCTTACGCTGTTCCCAAGGTTCAGTGAAACCTTCAAAACGAATCTCGGGTTCCAGCTCACCATTTTTTGGGAACATTTTTTCCAACATCGACTTTTTAAAGACAGTCAACTTGTCGTACTT
>CAZTBS010000139.1:0-1586 GCA_964612125.1 uncultured Leucobacter sp.
TCCATTTTTATTGCGCTTTTAACAAAACGCCTACAAAGGTACAGCCTTTTTGCTATTGAGCCAAGAACCGATTCCAATCAAAACTACAAAAATGCCATTGTTTTAGTGTTTATCCGACAAAATTACCCAAAAACGCACTTCTTATCCGACAAAGTTGCCCCAATAAGTCGTTGTAGATAATGCTTAACATACAATTTCATTTTCATAAATTATCATATCGATGGTATGAAATTCTAGGTTCATACGTCGACCGACTGGCGGAAATCCGTACTCGTATAGATCAATCAGTATATTTGTGTCATTTACAACTATATCCATACCTTATATTTCAGGTTATACTAGGTTGATATTGTTTCTAACCTGATTGACGGAGACATTTAGGAGAGCGGCGGCTTTTGAAGTAGAAATCAAGTCACTTGCCATTGCACGGTACACAAGCCTTTTGTATCTGTTAGAACTTTCTTCTTTGTATATTGATTGCTCAACAGCAGATTTAAATTCTGATACAGCATTTTTTTTCTTGTGGAAAGAAGAATATCTGTTTGATGTAATAATGTTGAGCTGTGCAGCCTTGGCCATCTGGGCATCAACCGAAATTCCATATTCCTTTTGGATCGCTTGTAATTCAACAAGAGATATACCATGGCGTGATTCACCAATCAGCTTTTTGAATTTGTCACTGGGAATCAGCACTTCATTTGCAAAGATAGTGCATAACTGCTCCTCATTAACTCCGTCTGCAAAATGAAGAAGAAGATGACCAAGCTCATGAAAAATGGTAATGCGTTTTCGCTCTGGTGACATGTTCTTGTTTATGACAATTACAGGAACATCTCCAGCCTTATTGCAAGTCCCAGAAAACTTTTCATCATGTTCTATCTCAATAATCTTTATTCCATTATTCTCTAAAAGTTCGATGGCAGATACTATGGCGTCGGAACCGATATTTAAATCCTTTCTTAGTCTATTAGCTGCTATCATTGCATCGCTTTCATTCTCGATAATGGTATTGCTGTAATCGAGAGTAAACTTAACATTGTTTTCAGATATATTTTCAATTTCAAGATACCGTTCTATTTCTGAAACGACCTGGCATTTCATTGATTCAATCTTCTTTGCTCCCAAAGATGACTTTTTTCTGAATTCGAATTTAGTGTCGTCTATAGGAATAACAAATGGTCTGAAGAAATAGTCAAGAGTAAAATTCAGTGCTTTTGAAATTTCAATGAGAACATCACTTGAAGGCATCATCAATGCTTTTTCGTATTTCTCAATAGCAGTAGAAGAAACCTTATTATTCAGTCTACTGCATAATTCTCGCTGTGAAATACAGCGTATTTTCCGTGCATTTATTAAACGCTTTGCAAAGGTGTCGTTCATCTGAAATAATCTTAATGGTGTGCAAAAGTACAAATAAATTTTGTATTTGCACACCATTAAGAAATGCATTTTGCCTGAGTGTTAGTGATTTAATATTTTACACATGGCTATTCATCTGAATTATTCCAATCATCCGTAAATTCATCATCGTCTCGTTCTTCAAACGATTCTTCATTCTTCTTTGCTGTTTTAGCAATCGCTTCGTT
>CAZTBS010000140.1:0-1565 GCA_964612125.1 uncultured Leucobacter sp.
TCACAAGAACCAGGCTTCCAATCGCAAGAGCGGCATCATGCTGCTTATCAAAGATGTTGTTACCGACGCTGATCGTGCAGCATACGTGAAACCGGCCAAGAAGGACCAGAACACGGGCTCCAAGAAAGCTGCTGCCAAGGCTGAGCGCGAAGCTGCCATGAAGGCCGCCTCCGCCGAGAAGGCTAAGCGTCGCGAGCAAACACAAAAGGACGAGGCTGCTGCTGCAAAGCGCAAGGCAAAGGAAGCCGAAGAAGCTGCTAAGGCTGAAGCTGCCGCTGCTGAAGAAGCTGCCGAATAGCACTGATGCTCGGATTGCTTTTTTGTGATCCGTCCGCATATCAAGGAAAGAAAAAGCCCTCGAACGAGGGCTTTTTCGTATCTAGAGCCTCTCGTATCCTAGCCTCTGTCCTACCAAAGTTAGACCAGGCATATACCAGTTTGACTCCCGATCTAGGCGTTCGATACCCAAGCACTCAAAACTTTGGGTCATTATAAGCGATGACGCGTAGTCACCGACAGCACCCAGTCGAGGAAAGCTTCATCAGGGTTAGCCCCACTCTTCATGGCGCGTTCGGTATCGCGCGCTGCAATAAAGGCATCCCGCAACTCTTCAGCAGAAAACGCACGTGCCCAGACAGCGTGATTCTTACATCGCCAATCCGGCATTTTAAGGGCCGCAGCAACGCCGCGGGCATTACCGCGAGCAGCAAGCGCACGAGCGCATACCAACTCACGCAAACGTGTCACGCACATAGCCAGCAGTGCATGCGGCGAGACCGAATCCATGCGACCAAGATACAACAGGCACTTACGCGTATCGCGGGCTGAAAACGCGTCGACAAATTCCCAAGGCTTAACTTCTGCCGTACGGCTAACTAAAGCCATAATTTCATGTTCGTTTACCGCATCGGAACCGCGGTGTGAAAGCGCAATTTTCTTCAGTTCATTATCGAGGTGGATCGTATCCTCACCCACCAATTCCACCAACTGTACCGCCGCGCCCTCCGAAAGCGTAAAACCATGACCGGTTGCCATCGCACGTACCGTCTTGGGTAACTCGTAGCGTTTAAGGGGTGCGCAATCAATAACAGCAGACTTCCCGAGCGCTGCCACGGCCTTATATAACCTTGTATTCTTCGCCAATTTCTCAGCCACCAGTGCCAGTACCGTGGTTTCACTGGGTGAAGCTAAGTAGGAAACAAGTGCTTCAGCGTCGGCTTTTTTCAACTTATCAGCAGTGCGCACCTCTACCAAACGCACCGGGCTAGCAAAAGGCACCGTATTACATGCCGCAACGATACTATCTCCACTCGAGTTAAATGAAAGATCACCCAGCGTAGACAAACGGGCACGAAGACGCTTCATGACCGTGTCACGTTTAAGTGCATCCTCGCCAACAATCAAATAGGCTGGCAGCAAGGCATCTTTTTTCTTATTATCAGACATGGTTAATATTCTACCGCAGCTCAGTTAATCACTATGCCTTGCTTGCGCAATTCGCACGAAACATCCCCCATCTCGTCCGTGCGCTCAATACGTACTCCCTCTGCTGAAAGCTCTTGTAA
>CAZTBS010000141.1:0-1552 GCA_964612125.1 uncultured Leucobacter sp.
AATTCATATTCATACCATTTGTCTTCTACACCCGGCTCAGGCAGGGAAATCGATCCTCCGCTGTAAACTTTTTGAGTCTGCCCCTGCAATTTTCCTGTATAAGTAATCGTGCAGGTGTTGAGATTTCTTACACCTGTAAACTCAGGGTAATCACCGCTTACCGCCAACAGCTTTCGTTTAGAATCCGTTGAACCGAACTTGGCGTTAAATAAATCTATAAAGCCAGTGGCCTTCATTTCACCAGTTGTCTTTGAGGCAATGCTCACATAGCTCGTAGAAGCATCGATTGCCTTCGTGCAAGTACTATTGTCCCAATAGGTGTAATTAATCTTATTGTTTATATTGGTATTGAAGCTTCCACATATTGACCCATACATTTTTGAGTTAGTGCATCCTGTGCTGTATCTGACCTTCCCGGCGTTGAAGGCATTGCTCATAATTATAAATTGAGAACGCCCTACGATTCCTCCCACAGCTGCATTGTTGTAACTTGATGTGCTGTATACATCCCCGCGGTTATATGAATCATATATCTGTGAGTTGCCAATTGTGTAGCCCACAATTCCTCCGGTGTACCAATTACTACTCCTTACACTAGCATAATTCGCACTGCCGATTATCGTACCTGAGTTTTGTCCGATGATTCCGCCTGTACCTATAGAATCATTGGAATTGCCATTAACCATTCCGTAATTGTAACAATCGCTTATCGTATCCGAATTGCCTTTGCTTACTCCTACGATTCCGCCGACACCGTCTGCGCCTGTTATTGTCTCTATATTGATGCAGTCCGATATCTCCGCTCCATTCTCCGTACACGCTGCTATTCCGGCAGCATTGTCATGATAGGAGGTTTTTTGTTCTGAGGTTAACGATGATGAGCTTACCTCTACATCGGATATGCAGTTTGATACTTTGCCTCCATTCATGAATCCCACTATTCCGGCAGCTCCGCCTTGTGCTTCGGACTTGCCTCTAACAGTCACATTCTCTATAGTGGCTCCAACACAGTATTTGAATAAGCCTGAATAGCTACCCGTAGAAATTGCTTCCATATTAAATATGGTTTTGCTATTGCCATCAAATGTCCCCTCGAAAGCTTTTTCTTCGGAACTACCTATGCCTTGCCACAGTCTGTTGCTCGCTGTTCCATCTGCGTTCTTCAGAGAGATATTTTTTTCAAGCTTGATCGTCTTCCCGTCGAATGTTACTCCTTCCTTGTTTACCAGATATGCCAGTCCCGCCAATTCCTCGGCACTGCCTATACTATAGCTGTCGGCATCCTCGTTATCGTCATACCAAGTGGTATCCACCAGGTTTGCCCAACTCTTGGTCTGAGTCTCGGGTGTCGCCTCTATCTGCAAAACCGCATCATCAATCTCTGCTGCAACAGTGTAGGATACTTTGTTGCCATTTGACGTAACAGTATCGGATTTTATCTCTTCTTGTGAATCCTTATTTTTGTAAATAAACTTAAATTCGAAATTTCCTGTGTATTCCTGTCCGAGTTCGCCCGGCTGAGCGTCCTCGTCTAATACGGCCTCCACGTTTA
>CAZTBS010000142.1:0-1540 GCA_964612125.1 uncultured Leucobacter sp.
GCTCGATTCGGGCCTGATGATTGCGCAGTACACCGCCGCAGGCATCGTGACTGAACTGAAGCGGCTGGCAACGCCAGCTTCTGTCGACTCGATTCCTTCCTCTGCGATGCAAGAAGATCACGTTTCGATGGGGTGGCACGCTGGACGCAAGCTTCGCCGCGCCGTGGACGGACTCTCGCGTGTGCTGGGCATTGAATTGCTCGCAGCCACACGCGCGCTCGATTTCCGTGCGGAAGCGTCAGCGGGCACCCCCGCACCCGCGACCGCGGCCGTGCACGCGCTGTTCCGGACCCGCATTCCGGCACCGACGACCGACGTGTTTCTCTCCCCCACCATCGAGTTTGCGCAGCAGTTCGTGATGTCGGGCGCGGTGCTTGATGCGGTCGCTGCCGCACTGCAAGAGCCACTGCACTAGCCGGTGACAGCTGCCATCGCATCGCCTGTCTGCCCGAAAATTCGGGCAGACAGCGTCTCAGCAACCTCCCGGACCTGCGCGGCGAGCGCAGAGTAGTCCGTCTCGGCAATCTCTTCATCGCGGAACGTCACCGCGATCGCTGCGACCGGCCAGCCACAGTGATCACGTACTGGCTGCGCAACCGAGGAAAACCCCGGCGTCACTGAACCGCGTTCGAGCGCGAAGCCGCGCGTCGTAGTGGCGTCGAGCACGGATCGCAGCTGCGAGTAGCGTTCGATGTCATCAGGCACCTCGTGTCGGTGCACGAACGCTGCACGATCGGGAAACAGTGCGCGCACCTGCGCGCGCGGCATCGCCGCGAGCATCGCCCGCCCACTGGCCGTGAGCTGCATCGGCAGCCGCACATTCACTCCGGTGATCAGCGCTGGAGCTCGTGGCGCACGCTCCTCAATGGCATACAGCACATCGCGCCCGTGCGGCACGGCGAGGTGCGCGCTGATCCCCAACCGATCCACAAGCGCAGCCAGCAGCCGGGCGCCGATGCGCGTGAGCGGTTCCTGCCGGGCATAGGCCGAACTGAGTTCGAGCGCGGCCACGCCCAAGCCGTAGCGGCGTTCTTCGGGAAGATGCATCACAAAGCCGTGCTCCTGCATCGTCGCGAGCAGGTGATACACCGTGGATCGCGGTAGGTCCAGTCTGCTGGCCACAAGTTGCGCCGGCATCGGCCCCCGCGATGCCGCTAACAGACTCAGCACGCGCAGGGCATGATCCACCGCGGGAACCTTGGGCTGCTTCGTCACAGTCGAAGCCTAGCCCGCGGTTCAGACCACGCGCACTCCAGATTTCCACACCGCAGCGGTAAGCGGCACCCCAGGGCGGTAGGCCAAGTGCGTGGCGGAGGGAGCGTCGAGGAGATGCAGATCGGCGCGCGCGCCGGGCCGAATCACGCCCACCGCGGGCTGTGCCTTCCCGAGTGGATCACGCCAGCCGTCCTCATGCATGTGCAGGGCAATCGCGCCCCCCAGGGTGGCGGCTCGCACCGCCTCCTGCACGCTCAGCCCCATCTGCAGCACCGCAGTGGCCACGCAGAATGCCATTGAGGTGGTGTAGGAACTGCCAGGGTTG
>CAZTBS010000143.1:0-1517 GCA_964612125.1 uncultured Leucobacter sp.
TGTTAATGCCGGTCCTTCCCGGAATATTGTAAACGATTATAGGAATATCAACCGAGTCTGCAACGTCGGCAATATGGTGATAGAGTCCGGATTTATTTGCCTTATTGTAGTAAGGTGAAATGCACAGCAATGAGTCGACGCCTGCATCTGCGAAACGTTTCGCTTTTTCGAAGGATGTTCGAGTGCAGTTCGATCCGGCATTTGCCATGAGAGGAATTCGTCCCTTGCAAACTTCAACACTGCGCTTAACGATTTCAAAATCCTCTTCCGCCGTGAATGTAGGCGATTCGCTGGTAGTTCCCAGTACCAAAATCGCATCTGTTTTGTTTGCAATGTGAAACTCGAGCAAGTTCTCAAGTTTGTCGAAATTGATGCTGCCGTCATCGTTGAATGGTGTGATCAAAGCTACCATTGAGCCTTTAATATCAAATTTACTTGCCATATCAATACCTCCTAATATTTTTTTAACTTAAAGCATGGTTGCGAGAAGTTCTTCATTCGTCTTTTGGTTCAGCTGCGCCGGAGCAATATCAAAAACGGTTTTGGCGCCGTATTGTCCGGCTTTTGTCATTCTGTAAGCTGCTCTGGCAACTGCTACGAGTACGCTTGAGGTGAATTCAGGGTTTGAATCAAGCTGAAGCTTATACTCTACGATGTGATTGTGTTCGCCGTTTACGCCGGTTTTGCCGCTTCTGATAACAAATCCGCCATGTGGAATGCCCGCATGATTTGCCGACATCTCCTCAGAGCTGATGAAGTGAACCGTCGTATCGTATTCATCGAAGTAGTTTCGCATTGTTACGATTTCATTGGTAATTCGTGCCTGGTCGGCACCATCTTCGGCAACTACGAAGACTTCTCTGGTATGCTTTTGCCCTGTTGTAAGTTCAGGTTCCGTACCGCTCCTGACAGCATCTAATGCCGCCTCTACCGGAATCGTATATTGTCGGGCGTCTATTACGCCTTCTATCCTTCTGACAGCATCGGAGTGTCCCTGGCTTACGCCCTTGCCCCAAAATGTATATGTTGAACCGATAGGTAATATGGATTCCGCGTAAACTCTGTTCAGAGAAAACATTCCGGGATCCCATCCGGCAGAAATAACAGCAGTCTTTCCGGCGTCCAAAGCAGCCTTGTTGACTGCCGCAAAGTGTTCCGGAATTCGCGCATGCGTGTCGAAGCTGTCCACCAGGTTGAACATTTTTGCATATATAGGAGTCTGCTTCGGCAGGTCAGTGGCGCTTCCGCCGCAAAGGATCAATACGTCTATTTTGTCCGCGAAATTACCGGCCTCTTCAGCCTTATAAACTCCGGCTGATTCGGTCAGAATTTTTATATCCTTCGGATTTCTCTTCGTGAAAACCGCTACCAGTTCCATGTCGGAGTTTTGCTTAACCGCACACTCCACACCGCGTCCTAAATTTCCGTATCCCATGATACCTATTCTTATTGCCATATCTATACTTCCTTTCGGCTTATTTAACTGCAGCTTATTTAATTACGGGATCAGGACATGC
>CAZTBS010000144.1:0-1516 GCA_964612125.1 uncultured Leucobacter sp.
CAGCACCAAAGGAGCGTCAGCACGGCCTGCCGCCAGAAACGCGCCACCTGGGCCCTTTTTTTCACATCCCCGCTCCGGATGTTTTTGCGGTATTCCGCATAGCGCTGGCCCAGAGAGGTGAAGAAGAGCACCGCAAGGCCGCCGCCCGCGTAAATGCAGATCCACTTGCTGGCCGCGCCCAGGCCGAAGAAAACCCCCGCCCAGGCCAGGGGCCTGAGGGTGGCTGCCAGGCCGTCTATGAAGAAATTCATGCAATAATACCTGTACATGAAATAATACATGAGCAGGATGAAGAACACGCCGTATACATCCACCGTGGCAATGCGGGTTTGGCTAAAATGCATAAAATCAAAGGCGAACAGGCCCGCGCAGAAGAGGGCGTAATCGCCGCGCTTAAAGAGCCGCTTGGCAAAGGCATATAGGATGGGCACCATGGCGATGCCAAAGAGCGTGCCTACGATGCGCCAGCCAAAGGCGTTCATGCCGAAGAGGGCTATGCCCAGCATGATGAATACCTTGCCCAGAGGCGGGTGGGAGTTTTCATAAGGGGCCAGGCCGTGGAGATGCTCATAGGCCGTGCGGGCATGATAGAGCTCGTCAAAATACATGCCGTTGCTATAGGAGGGCGCGGCCGGCACCTGGTCCTGCTCGTCCGCCAGCAGGGCGGCGTTGGCGGCCCCGCCCTCTTCTAAGGGCTCGCAGGAGGCGATGGCCACCTGGTTGCCCTCGCTATCAAAGAAGGCGATTTCGTTGAACCATAGCTCGCCGGCGGTGACCCGCAAGGTCACCCCATCGGTCATCCAGCCTTGGCCGCCGATCTTGACCCAGCGGAACATATCGCCGTTTTCTTCGGTATAGCTAAAGGAACTGCCGTCAGCGGCTGCAAATTCCACCGTGCCCGTATAGAGCCCTCCGAAAACCCGGATATCGGCAAGGGAAGTTTCCCCTTCAAAGCGGATGAGAGCCCCCTCCCCTGTCCCGGCCTGCCAGGCTGTTTCCGGGGCTTGCAGGGTGCCCAGGTTCAGCAGGGCGATGAGGGCGTAAAGGGCGGTAAGGGCTCCGCACCAAAGCCTATCCTGCTTGGTGAAGCGGCCGTCCATTTCTAAGGGCTCCGCAGCTAGGCCGGGCAGAAGATCCGCGGCCCGCCGGTCCCCTTCAAAGGCGGGGGAGGTGCGCCGCTTGACGGTGATATCCCAGCATACCCAAGCAAAATAGGCAAAAGCGGCCACGGTCAGGGCTGAGCCCAGCCGGGTAATGAAGCTATATTCCGCATTGCGCAGGGCCGAATCCTTTACCACCACAAAGGCGGCCAAGGCGTTGAGCAGCAGCGTGCAGGTAAAATAGAGGCCGCAAAGGAAGAGCCTCCTATCCTGATAATAAATGAAAGCGAAGAGCAGCAGAAGCAGAACGGGGAAAAGATAGCGCTCGTGCATATATTGCCCCAGGGTAAAGAGAGCCGCCAGCAAAAAAGCCAGGCATAGGGCTAAGCAGCCCCGTTCTTTGCGGCCCTTTATAT
>CAZTBS010000145.1:0-1514 GCA_964612125.1 uncultured Leucobacter sp.
AAACCATCGAGGCCGCCCACTACCTCGTCGCCACCGGCTCCCGCCCGTGGGCTCCTGCCATCGAGGGGCTGGACGGCGTCGACTTTCTCACCTCGACGTCGGCGATGGAGCTGTCCGAGGTGCCTGACTCGCTGCTGGTGCTCGGCGGGGGCTATGTGGCGCTGGAGATGGCACAGTTGTTCGCCCGGCTCGGCTCGAAGGTGACTCTGCTGGTGAGGTCCCGGCTGGCGTCGAAGGAGGAGCCGGAAGTCTCCAAGGCGTTGCAGGAAATCTTCGCCGACGAGGGCATCCGAGTGGTCCGCCGCGCCATTCCCACCCGCGTCACCCGCGACCCGGGCACCGGCCAGATCGTCGCCGCGGCCGAAGTCTCGGGCGGCGTGCAGGAGTTCCGTGCCGACGAGATCCTCGTCGCGCTCGGCCGCGCCCCGGTCACCGACGGGCTCAACCTCGAGGCGGTGGGGGTGAGCAGTGGCGAGGCTGGACAGATCGTGGTCACCGACCAGTTGCAGTCCTCCAACCCTCGCGTCTGGGCGGCTGGGGATGTCACCAGGCACCCCGAGTTCGTCTACGTCGCAGCCCGGCACGGCACGTTGGTCGCCGAGAACGCCTTCACTGACGCCAGCACGTCGGTCGACTACACGCGGATGCCGAGGGTCACGTTCACCGGCCCGGCGATCGGCGCGGTCGGGATGACCGAGAAGGAGGTCATCGCGGCCGGGATCCGCTGCGACTGCCGTGTCCTGCCACTGGAGTACGTGCCCCGCGCACTGGTGAACCGGGACACCCGCGGATTCATCAAGATGGTCGCCAACGCGGACACCGGCGAGATCCTCGGCCTGACCGCGGTCGCCAAGGACGCCGGCGAACTCGCCGCCGCAGGTGTCCACATCCTCGGCAAGACCATCACCGAGGTCGCCGACGCGTGGGCCCCGTACCTGACCATGGCCGAAGGCATCCGGATCGTCGCCAAGGCCTTCACCACCGATGTGTCGATGCTGTCCTGCTGCGCCTGACCGCGCGCCAGACAGCGGATCCACCCCATCAGAAACTGGAGCCTCGCCATGACGCCCCTCACTACCGACCTGACCGATCGGCTCGCCCGGTCCGAGGAGACAGCCCTGCTGGTTCCGCTCCTGCGGCTGCTTGTCGCCGGTGACCCGGTCGCCATCGAGCAGCTCGCGACCGCCACCGCTCTCACCGCCGACGAGGTCCGCACCCGCCTCGCCGCGTCACCGGACACCGAGTACGACGACCAGGGGCGGATTATCGGTCAGGGCCTGACCCTGCGCCCCACCACCCACCGGTTCACCGTCGCCGGTGAGGAGCTCTACACCTGGTGCGCCTTCGATACCCTGATCTTCCCCACCCTCCTCGATCGGCCCGCCCGGGTCGAATCGATCTCCCCGGCCAGCGGCGACACGATCCGCGTCACCGTCGACCCGACCGCCGGTGTCACTAGCGTGGAACCGGCGACCGCGGTGGTGTCCTTGGTCAGCCCCGAGGCCATGCACTCG
>CAZTBS010000146.1:0-1512 GCA_964612125.1 uncultured Leucobacter sp.
TGTTCTCACATTCATCGCATTGTCTTTGACACGCACCGCTAAGCTGGCGTTTTGCCTGGTGTCTGCCGCCTTAAGAAAGGCCAACATCCCCCATGATGCAATCATGCTTGTACCGCCTGCGGATACGAAAGGAAATGTTACTCCTGTCAAAGGTAAGATGTCGAGTGAGCCGAATACGTTTAATATAGTCTGAAAAGTGAAGAGTGTGGTTGTTGCACACGCGGCAATGCAATAGTAGGTCGAACGTCCCGCAATAATAGAACGGTATGCGAAAACCCCTAGTGTTATTATGCAAAGTACTGCCAATATTGCTATTATCAAACCCCACTCCTCGGAAATAACTCCGAACACGAGGTCGGTGCTCGCTGCTCCCACATCCGTGAGATTTCCCTCACCGGCTCCCAATCCCGGAAGCCCTCCGCTGGCAATTGATGTCATTGTCTGAACTTGCTGGAATCCGTCTCCTGTAGGATCATCCCAGACATGCCCCCATATTTCAAATCTATCTGCTATATACGGCTTGAATCTGAGCACCATCACTCCCATCAAAACAGCAGCGCCCAAAACCAGAAGAAGCTTCGTGAAATCACCGCTCCTGAGAAAGGATATTACCAGGAAGGTTGCAAAGAATATCATGGCCGTTCCGAAATCGCCCATAATTGCCAAGCATCCCAAGCAGAAGAATGAGAATGTCATAAATACAATCAGGTTTTTTCGCTGCTGTAATTCTTCGAGCGTCGCTGCACCGACAAATATGAATACGATTTTGACCAGTTCGGACGGTTGTATTGACATGCCTCCCAGTTCTATCCAGTTCTGTGAACCAAACTTAGCCGTTCCCAAAAAAAGGTTGGCGACAAGCAAGACAGCACTTATAGCCATGAGAATATATACGATCCTTTTAGCTCTGTTTAAATCGCGCAAGAACCAGCATAGTGTGAAGAAAAGAACCACTCCCAGCAATACTGCGAAAGATTGTTTAAGCACTGTTTCGGGATAAGCCGACGTAGTCACCGCTAAGCTTATCGTAGACAAGAAAAAGGCGATTATTTCGACTTCAAAAGCAGTCCGTTTCATAATCCGCAAGGCTATGACATAAGCCCACATAACTGCACAGAGAAGCGCGAATGCGACCGGAAGCTGCGCCGGGAAATCGTCTCCCAACGAAATGTGAAATTGAATAACTGTCAGAAGCTGAAAAACTGTGATCGCTAACATCGAAAGCCATGGGGATGTTCTCCTTGTGTTTCTCTTTCGTTTCGCGATGTGCTCCATACGCTCTTTCAAGCTAAGTGGGTAGAGCTCGAAGTCCGAACCCCCGATGGTTAAAACGTCGCCGCCCATTATCTCTGTGGGCTCCGTTACCGGCACCCCATTGATCTTCGAGCCATTCTTGGACTCTAAATCGTTGTATTTCCATATACCTTCAGAATCTCTGATAAGAGTTGCGTGACTCCTGGATACGTTATTAAGGTTGAGAATTATATCGCAACCTTTATGTCTGCCGACCAA